>DXAP01000172.1 GCA_019116985.1 Candidatus Ligilactobacillus excrementavium
ATAAATGATAATTGGCAAATTACTAGCATCAGCCACTTTAATAAAATGTGCCATCATGCCATTTTGATCAGGCTTATTATAATATGGCACTACTACTAAAAGAGCCGTCAATCCAGAATCAGCAGTTAAAGTTTGGACAGCTGTGACCGTAGCTCGTGTACTATTGCTACCTATACCAGCAATAACCGGAACACGATCATCAATGATCTTTATAGTCTTTCGGATCATTTCATTTCGTTCAGCCGTCGTTAGATTTGGCCCTTCACCTGTTGTTCCATTTATTAAAATACCTTGACTACCATTTTTTAGCAAATATTCGAGTAAAACATTAAGGCGTTGTGTATCAACTTCATCTTGTTCATTAAAAGGAGTGACCATGGCCGTAATGATTTGAGCAAGTTTTAAATCTTTCATATCCAATTTCCTTTCAACGATTTGGAACGCGTAGTAGGTCTAACTTATCTAAGGATTCGGCGATCTGAACTGAATTCCAAGCCGCACCTTTCAACAAGTTATCGGCTACACAATAAAGATGGAAAGCATTTGGCTGTTCACCATCTGCACGAATACGACCAACATATGTTTCTTTTTGACCTGTGGCTTCAAGCGCCTGTGGAAAAACTTGATGAACTGGGTCATCTCTTAATATAACTCCCGGAGCATTCTGCAAAATCTGTTGTAACTTTGCGACAGTAGCTCCACTTTTTTCCAATTCAAACCAAACTGATTCTGAATGAGAGATTGCAACGGGAACCCGTACACAAGTAGCAGTTACTTGGATCTGTTCATTTTCCATAATTTTTTTGGTTTCATGAATCATTTTCCATTCCTCGTGAGTATAGCCACCATCCTCAAAAACGTCGATTTGAGCCAAGGGATTAAATGCAATTTGATAATGCTCTGGTTCACTTGTAACAGGTAAAATTTCCGGTTCATATTGCTGTTGATTTAACACAGCTTTGGTTTCAGAGTATAATTCTTTGATCGCACGATTTCCTGCACCAGAAACGGCCTGCATAGTCGTCACAATTACTTTTTTCAACCCAAATTCTTTTCGTAATGGTTCTAAAGCTACCACCATTTGAATCGTTGAACAATTTGGATTTGCAATCAATCCTTGATGTTTATACAAAGCTTGCTCATTGACTTCAGGTACAACTAACGGAACTGAAGGGTCCATTCGAAACGCACTAGTGTTATCTACAACTACCGCACCACGTTTGATTGCTTCAGGCGCCAACTTTTTTGAAACACTACCACCCGCCGAGAAAAAAGCTAGGTCAACACCATCAAACGACGATGGAAGAGCTTCTTGAACTTTAAGCTTTTGACCATTATATTCTAGTGTTTTATCTACAGATCTTTTAGAAGCTAAAAGCTTAACGCTAGCAATAGGTAAACTAGTTTCTTCTAACATTTTGATTATTCTCGTGCCAACTGCACCAGTTGCTCCTACAACAGCAATATTATATCCCGTCACAAGTATCCCCTTCTTCGTCTTATTTAAACACACATTATATCATAGATAAGGGAGTCCTTGATAACAAAAGATTAAATTTACTTTAGTTTATGCTTTTTGCTACAAAATTATTTTTCTCCTTTTTGCTTGATCACAAACTGTGGCGCCTTTTTATGATATGGTCTATCACGTGAGTTTTTTTTATCAGACCTTTGCTTAAAATTAGCATTTTTGGAAGAGTTATTTTCAATCAATGCACGATGTGAAGCTTTAATTCGATCATGTGTATCTACCTCTGTAACTTTGACTGGTAACTTTTCGCCAACCGAGATAACGTCAGAGACTTTATTAACGTGCTGTGCTTGTAACTGAGAAATATGCACTAAGGCTTGTTTATGATGGAACAACTCGACTATTGCTCCAAATTTTTCGATCTTAACGACCGTTGATTCGTAAACCTCACCGACTTTAACTTTCTTTGTCAGCATTTTAATAATGCTTTCAGTACGATCGATCATATCTTGTTCACTAGACATTATCCGAACCGTTCCGTCCTCTTCGATGTCAATTTTGGTCCCCGTCTCATCGATAATTTTATTGATAGTTTCGCCGCCTTTACCAATGACGACCTTAATTTGATCTTGCTCAATTTTCATTGTTTCAACTTTAGGAGCAAATTCGGATAAATGCTCACGTGGAGCGGAAATCGTAGCTTCGATCACGTCTAAAATTTGTAGACGTGCTTTTTTAGCTTGTTGTAATGAACGCTGTAAAATTTCTCGATCTACACCAGCAACTTTAATATCCATTTGTAAAGCAGTAATTCCTTGTGTAGTACCGGCCACTTTAAAGTCCATGTCTCCCAAATGATCTTCCATTCCCGAAATATCAGTTAAAATAGTATAATTTTGCTTATCTTTGACTAGACCCATTGCTACTCCAGCAACTGGTGCCTTGATCGGGACACCACCAGCCATCAAAGCCAATGTTCCTGCACAAATACTGGCCTGGGAAGATGAACCATTCGATTCTAACACATCAGCCACCAAGCGAATTGTGTATGGGAACACATTCGTTTGAGGGATTATTGGACTTAAGGCCCGTTCCCCCAAGGCTCCATGTCCGATTTCTCTGCGACCAGGAGCCCGCATCCGTCCTGTTTCACCAACGGAAAATTGAGGAAAATTATATTGATGAATAAAGTTTTTGACTCTTTCTTCCCCTAATCCATCAATTGTTTGTCCTTCAGAAAGTGGTGCTAAAGTTAAAGTTGATAAAACTTGAGTTTGGCCACGGGTAAACAAACCAGAACCATGGACTCGCGGAATATAATCAACTTTGGCATCAAGCGGACGAATCTCATCAACTGCCCGATGATCTGAACGAACTTTATCTACACTTATCAACTTACGGACGATTTTTTTCTCTAGATCCTCCAAAATATTATTAATTACGGTCAAATCAAAAGGTAATGTATTTGTTTGTGATTCTAATTGCTCCGCATAATGATCTAATATCATATTTTTAACTGCTGTTATATTTTCATTTTGTTCTTGCTTATCGTTCGTTAAAATAGCTTTTTTTAATGGCTCTTGAGCTTGCAGCGTAACTTCAGCGACTAATGCTGAGTCAGTAGGTTCGGCGATAAACGAACGTTTGGGTAACCCAATTTCAGAAATGATCTTAGACTGAAATTGGCATAGTTTCCTTATTTCTCGCTCGCCAAAATCCAAAGCGTCTAAAACATCATCTTCGACAATTTCATTACAACCAGCTTCGACCATATTAATGCTATCTGTTGTACCTGCTACGGTAATATCTAAATCAGATTCCTGCAATTGGCTTTGCGTTGGTGCTAGGATCAAATCATGAGAAATACGTCCGATTTCTACCGCAGCCACTGGACCTTCAAAGGGAATATCAGAAATGCCTAAACAAAGTGAGCTCCCGAGTAAAGCTGCTAAGGCCGGTGAACAATCGTGGTCAGCACTCAAAACTATATTAGTGACCTGGACCTCATCTTTAAAACCATCTGGAAATAAGGGGCGTATCGCGCGATCGATCATACGGGCAGTCAACGTGGCACTGTCACTTGGTTTACCCTCACGCTTAATGAAACCACCTGGAATTTTACCTGCCGCATATTTTTTTTCTTCGTAATTGATCGTCAATGGAAAAAAAGCTGAATCGTTTGTTCCAGCTTTACTGACAACTGCGGACAAAACAGTAGTGTTGCCAAACCTTACCAAAACTGATCCATTTGCTTGTTTAGCAACTTCTCCACTTTCCACTATCAAATCATGTCCTGCCAACTTAGTAGTATATGTATTTTTTACCATAAATACGTCCTCCAAAATTATATTCCTTGATTTTTGATAAAATTATAAATATATTATACATTTTTTGGAAGCGCTTTGCATCGTGCATATATTTTTGTTTAAAAATTATATTTTTAAAAGGGAGCTTTGACATAACTAGTTATACAATTCTAAAAGGGCCGTCGATCTATCCCATTAAATGGGTTAGGTCAACGGCCCTTAAACGTGTTCCAAAAGATTAAAATTTTACTGTAACAAAGATTACGTTATTCTGGTCCTTCGATTTGTCTACGACCTGAAACAATGCAATCGTCATTACAAATCGACTTCAAAACATCTTTTGTCCCACTCTCTACAATTAATATTAACGACGTAAACCAAGACTTTGAATCAAGTCACGGTAACGATGAACATCTTCATTACGAAGATAAGCTAACAAGTTACGACGATGACCGATTTTCTTAAGCAAACCACGTTGTGAAGCATAATCTTTCTTGTGATCACTAATATGTGCGTTCAATTCATTAATATCAGCTGTCAAGACTGCGATTTGTACTTCAGCAGAACCTGTATCGCCTTCATGACGTGCATATTTCTGCATGATTTCATTTTTCTTTTCTTTTGAAACTGCCATTGGTAAATCCCACCCTTCAATTTTTTGTCCCCTGAACCGTGTAAACCGACGGTGAGCATCGCGTAAACTCAGTCCAAGGATCATACGTTTAAACGTACGATTTATACTATACTAAAACCCTTTATTATTTGCAAG
>DXAP01000015.1 GCA_019116985.1 Candidatus Ligilactobacillus excrementavium
CTTTTGCACTTCTTTGTATTTATCTTCTGGCATACGAATTGTTGTTGTAGTCATAATTGAACGACCTTCTTTCTTTTATAGTAAGTTCATTATAACACATTCGAATACACGTGTATTCTATTTTACAAAAAAGAATCAAAATTTAGGGGGTATTGTTGCAGTTTTTTACTTATTTTTGCCCCTATTAGTTTTCACTGATTTTAAAAAGCTGACTTAGTAGGAAAGCTGAGGGGGCTGGGGCAAAACTAAAAATCCAATCTTAAAAATAAAGATAGCGGTATAATATCAGATGTAAAATCCCACTATGCCGCTATCTTTATTTTTGGTTACAAGCTAATTCTCTAAATGTTATTAGTTTTGTCCCAGCCCCTAACAAAAGAAATTAGGAAACTATTTTTCTTTTTGACATAAACGATAAAATGATTACAATTATAATTGAAAGCGCTTTTAATTATTTGTGAATATTTTAACGTTGCTATTGTCAATAAGTATATTGGAGGAGAATAATATGACTTTTCAAAAAGGCCTTTTTAAAGATCAAATTGTAGTAGTAACAGGCGGAGGATCTGGAATTGGGCGCAAAATTGCTGAAACATTTGCAAAGTATGAAGCAAAAGTTTATGTACTTGATAAAAATTTAGAAAAATTGACAGATTTGGATCCTAATTTAAATATTATTCCTACTGAGGTCGACGTTTCCAAAGACAGTGATGTAGATTCGTTTTTCAGTAAAATTGAAAAAATAGACGTTTTGGTTAATTGTGCTGGTTTTACTATAGGAAAAGAAGAATTTACCTCCAAAGGTTATTGTCAAGTTATGGATGTTAATATTAATGGATCTATGCGCACATGTTATGCAGGACATGAAGCACTGAAAAAGTCAAAGCATGGTGCAATTATTAACACATCTTCCATGTTAGCAATTTTTGGTTCTAACGCAAGTCCGGCATATAGTAGTAAAGGAGCAATTAATCAGTTGACAAAATCTCTTGCTATTAAATATGGCGCTGAGGATATACGAGTAAATGCTGTGGCTCCAGGTTGGATAAAAACACCTTTGTTGTCTGGCGGCGTTAACAATAAAGATTTTAGAGAAAGTATTTTTTCTAGAACTCCTTTGGCTAGGTTTGGTGAAACAAATGAAATCGCTAATGTAGTAATATTTTTAGCTAGCGAAGCAGCATCATGGGTGAATGGTGCCATTGTACCTATTGACGGTGGTTATAGTATTATGTAGCGTTAATATTTTATAAAAAAACTACTACACACTTTCAATCTGTGTAGTAGTTTTTTACAACTTAACCTTTTAGTTATTACAAATAAATAATAGGAGTGCCTAACTTAATTGATGTTACTTAAAGCATCTTTTACAGCCTCTTTAATTCCATTACTAGAATTTGTTGCGCCAGTAATTGTATCTACGTTGTAAGAGTTTTGTTTGACAATTTCTTGGGGAAGTATGTCAAGTGCTGCTGTTCCATGTTCAGTTTCAGATTGTTTTAAAACTTCAACATTTTTAATATTCTGATTATCGTCAAGTGTAACTCTGACAATAATTTCATCGCCCATTCCAATATTTGATTTACCTATATATTGATTTTTTCCGCTGGTAAATTCTTCAGAAGAGTTATCACTACTTGTATCAGAATTAAAAATTTGTTTATTATCTTTTGTTTCAAGGCTTTTTCTAGTTGGATTTATGTTAGAAAAGGGATTGTCTTCTTTTTTACTAGCAGCATTTTCACCCGCAATTTTACCGAAAATAAGGCAATCGGCCAAATCAGAACCGCCTTGATATAAATTATTCATATTACTACCTAGTTCTCCCGCTTCATATAAATGTGGAATAGGTTCATTATACCCATTAACAATTTCTGCTTTAGCATTTTTCTTAGGACCGCCCTGAGTTGCCATGACTGATTGAGCCATAGGAACAGCATAAAAAGGACCTTTTTCATCAAAAGCAGAGAGCGATTCTGGTTCTCTATGAAAAGCGTAGTCGTGTTTATTTTTAGCGAATAAGTTAAAATCTGCGACCGTATTTTCCAATACTTTCGGGTTTACATCAATTTTTTCTGCCAATTCAGAAACTGTATCTGCTTTTACTGAATGACTAATAAATTCTTTTAAAAACGGTTCTTTTTTTAGTTCGATATATTTTTTTTGGTCAAAAATAACTTTTGGTTTTAGCTGAATTTGAGGGGTGTCCCACATACCGTTCTTATATACAAAACCTTCCCGTGCTGCACTATCTTCCCTAAAGTATCTAGTTCCGTCAGTTCCAACTGCAAATATACTACCTTGTGTTACAGCTGGTAAACCCAAACCGCCGAAAGCTCTTTTACCTTGCGGAACTTCACAAACATAGTTTTGATACATACCGCCAGCATTATAGCGTGTCATATGAATATTTGTAGCACCTGCTTCTTGAGCTAGGTTAATACCATCACCTTTATTATATAAGCTACCCAAAGGTGCCAGCTTTTTCACTCCCAGATAATCCTGGATCATTTGTGGGTTATTTTCAAAACCACCAGTTGCTAATACTACACCATTTTTAGCTTGAATGTTATAAGTAATTCCTTTTCTTTCAATTTGTGCGCCAACAATGGTTTTACCATCAGTTCCTTTAAGTAGATGCTTAGCTGGAGAGGAATACCAAACAGTAATATCATTAGATCTATCTAAAACTTTTTGGCGTAGTATTTTCCATAAAGCACTATCAGATATTCCATTGTGCACGGTAAGAAGACTAAATTGTTTTCCGCCTGGGAATTCTGGATATTCTGCTACATCTTTTTTTCGGAGTAGAGCTAAATAGCTATTATCTGGGTGTTCAATTAAATTATATGGTTTTTCTACATCCAGATACTTAATAAAATAGTCTTTCATGGAAGATACTCCATTCACGACCACTTCTTCTAACTCAGGGTCAACATTAAAACCTTTAAGTAGGCTTTCATAATATTTTTTAAATTGAGAAGGGTCTTCTTCGTAAGCGACTAATTGACCAGCATATCGTGTATTGCCTCCTTCGTTTCCTTCAGGAGCAGAATCAACTACCAAAACTTTTGCGCCATTATCGGCTGCAAAACGAGCCGCTGTAGCACCAGCACCCCCAAAACCTAAAATAATAACATCATAAGTAGCATCAAACTTATCTTGATTACTAATAATCATAATGCAATACCTCCCTTGTGTATTAAGAAGCTCTTTTTAGCGCTTTCATAAATATTATAACATATAAATAATTATTTCACATATTGTTTTTAAAAGGTATTTTAATACAGAATATTTAAATTCAACTTATTCTAAGTTAGCATTTTTTATTTATAAAGAATGTTGTTCGGCAGATGAAACAGCAAAACAGTGTAAGTTATGTTATGGTACTTTGAAAGTAATTGGGGGGCATTCAAATTCTAGTGAGTTATATGAAAAGGTGGAGCATTTTCAAGATTTAAGACAATTCTCCACTTATTTTTAAAAGAAAGCAAAAATTTACATACATAAAAGAGGGCCTATTTCTCACAAATAGCCCCTCTTATTACTTAGTTTGTCGGTTTTTCTAATTTATATCCTCGTTTATCCATGGGGAAAATTTTAAAGAATTTATTTTCACTTGACTGTTTTCCATTTGCTTCATCATCATTTGGATGTGTTGTTATCACACTTGAACTATAACAGAAAAAGCTTAGAAAATCAGCCGGATATTCTGCCAACAACTCATAATCTTGGGGACGATCGTCCAGCTTGATACCTTGGCGTTCATATTTTTTCAGACGATATTCTGGATGTCTACCACCAACCTGGATATCTGCGTAAAACAAAGTGTCTTGTTGGGCTTTCATGACCTCAACTGGCCAGCTGGATCACAAGTATAAGCATAAATCAGTGCATACACCAGCATTTGTCCCACTCGCTGCCTAATTACAAAAAAACATGACCTCTACTTTTAGAAGCCATGTCATAAATTATTGTCTATTTTAGTATGATTGATGTTGGTTCCAATATGCCTTGGCATTGTTCCATGAGCCGTAACGTTCTTCAACATACTTGTTGGCTACACGGTTTTGGTTAGCTTTTGAATAGTCGCCACCTAATTTGTCGGCAGAAAGCTGGAATGCACCGATATAGATACCATTTCTGGCACCGTAGTTACCACCAGATTCTTTACCCATGATAAAGTTACGTGCATCTGCTTCTGAGCCAGAAAGTGATGAACCAGAGTTATTGCTCTTTTGAGCAGCTGGTTGTTGTGGCTGTGAAGCTGGAACCTGTTTAGCTGTTGCCTGTTTTGGAGCAGGTGTTGCAGCCTTTGGTTGAGCTGGTGCTTGTTGTTGAACAGGTGCTTGAACCTGTTTTGGTTGTTCAACAACTTTAACGTTACCTTCTCCATCGATATCAAGTTTTTGACCAGGTAAGATAAAGTTAATGTCAGCTAATTCGTTAGCCTTTTCGATCGCTGCGACTGTTGTATGATTAGCAGCAGCGATATCTGAAACTGTGTCACCTGGTTTTACAGTAACTGTATCGGCGTTAACGGCAACTGATCCTGCTGCGAATAAACCTGCGGCAGCTGTAACTGAAAGTAAAGCATTTTTGATGTTCTTATTCATGGTTTGTTGTACACTCCTATAATTACTTTTTATTCTGGTGACAAGTTTCTAGATGACTTGCCGAACTCTTTTTAATCAACGTCACCTAGTATAGCCAATGAATGTAACATTAAAATACCAAAACATTTACTAATTCCCAAGATTTTGAAAAATTACACGATTTTTGCAACATTTAGTAATATTTCATAGCCAGATATCGAGGAACAGTAAATCAAATGCTTTTAATATCAACTGTTAAGCCTTTATTTCGTTTATAACAAAATCCCGATAAATCGAAGGCAATTATTACAAAATATTTTTAAAAAAATGATTTTTACATAAAATTTTGCGAAAAAAAGCTTTTTTTACTTTTTCAAGACTAAAAAAAGCCAGGCAGACCCTCCTAGCTTTTCGACCCTAAAGTACACATTTTTATTCAAATTTGGCTTGAGTAAACTTACTTATTTAGTATTTATCCACAAAATCACGTTTTTATGACTTCTGTGCATATTCTTGTTGGTAATATTTTCGCATTTGACCAAATCCAGAAAAAATCCGGTCAGCCTGATGCTGGTCTAATTGATAGTATGGATATTTGATCGCCCATGTTTCTAAGCCTGCGCTTTTAGCTGCTTTTATCCCAACTGGGCTATCCTCAATAGCAACACATTCGTTAGGGCTTAGTGCTAATTTTTCAACGCTTGACAAGTAAATATCTGGCGCTGGCTTATTATGTTCAACATCTTCACCACTGATCACTGAAGAAAAATATTGTGTAAAATTGCATTCCCACAACATCTTTTGGATCCCAGAAATATAACCAGCTGAAGCCAAAGCAATGACTTGCCCATCATTTTTGATGTCCTGTAAAAATTCAGGCACATCTGCGTTCAAATACTGTGCGTAGTCGATCATATGCTGGTTACGGTATTTTTCAAATAACGGTTGTAACCGCGCTCGTTTTTTGGCGGCAGGAACTAACTTTTTCCAACCATTATCCGCTGACAAGCCCACGATCTCAGTAATGTTAGAAACTCCTGGCTTTTCACCCATTTGTCTTAGAAAATCAATTTTTAAGCGATAATAATATCTTTCGCTATCGACTAACACGCCGTCCATATCAAAAACAAAAGCTTTCATAAAAAAATTCTCCTCGCATTTCTTCATTCAACTAAAGCTTACACTAGCATTTTTGTCTAAACAACTGAAAACGTTTAAATTTACGATAGATTTACAAATTTGCTTGAAAAATCACAACCAAACTGACTATAATTATCATGTACTTGAGTAACCGTTAAATAGCACCTCAATTCAATTAAGGAGGAAATTTACGTGTTAGATTTTACTTTTAAAAATACCACCGATGTTCGCTTTGGTAATGACCATATCGATGCTGAACTTCACGATGTCTTAAGTCATTATGGTCAAAATGTACTATTAGTTTACGGAGGACATTCGATCAAAAAAAGCGGCTTATACGAACGCGTTTTAAATTTGATCTCAGACCTCAATGTCACTGAACTATCCGGGATCGAACCTAATCCTAAAATCGACTCGATCCGTCAAGGCCAAAAACTAGCTAAAGACAATCAGGCCGATGTGATTTTGGCTGTCGGGGGCGGCTCAGTGATCGATGCGGCTAAAGTGATCGGTTCAGCTGCCTTTTATGATGGTGACCCGTGGGATCTGGTCGTTGACTCAGCTAAACGTTATGAGATCGACCAACTGCCAGTTGTTGATATCTTAACATTATCAGCTACTGGTTCAGAAATGAACTTTGGTTCAGTCATCTCTAACCCCGATATTCCGTTGAAAAAAGGAACTGGCGGTCCTAACTCTCCCGCAGTTTCTTTCTTAGATCCAACTTTGACTTACACAGTCCCTGCTCGACAAACTGCTGCCGGTGCCAGCGACATTTTCAGTCATTTATGTGAACAATACTTCGATAACAACGCTAGCAATGACATTTCAAGAAATATGATCGAAGGATTGATGCGTACTGTTATATACTGGGCACCAATCGCCGTTAAAGAACCTGAAAATTATGACGCACGAGCTAACTTAATGTGGGCCGCTACCATGGCTTTAAATGGGATCGTTGGTTTAGGTACGATCAATAGTTGGACAGTTCATCCGCTTGAACATGAACTATCTGCCCACTATGACATCACTCATGGGATCGGACTAGCGATCTTAACACCACGTTGGATGGAATTTGCATTAAATACTAACACTAAACCACTCTTTGCACGCTTTGCTCGTGCTGTTTGGGATCAATATGGTTATGATGATATGGAATTGGCTGAAAATTCAATTCGTCGGACACATGACTGGCTTAAGTCACTCAATCATGAGATGACCTTACCAGATGTCGGGATCACCGATGACAGTAAATTTGAAGAAATGGCCAAGGCGGCAGTAGCTGATGGCAAATTATCTACTGATGCTTACGTACCAGTTACTGAAAAAGATGCGATCCGGATCTATAAAGATTCAATGAAGGAATTCAACAAGTAATTTAAATAGTAAAAAACTGGACTAGGACAAAACTAGCTGTCCGATCCTAAAAGGGCCATCGATTTATCCCATTAACTTGGGTTAAATCGATGGCCTTTAAACGTGTTCCAAAAGATTGAAGCATCTTTTGTCTCACTCTCAATTTTTTACTTCAGATCCAACGTCAGATCATAATCTTGATACGCATCGTCATCTTCATAATCATCAGTATCATAGTCCGCTGTAAATTTTAATCGTATACTGCTCAGGTCAGTTATCTGGTCTAACTGCTTAACTGGAAATGAGATCCAACCATCTTTAGTAGCACCTTTGGCAATTTCACCATCCCAACTTTCATTGCCAGTTGCCTCATGTTGCTGACCATCGTTGTAGATCACCGTGCCTTGAGTGGGATAAAAGTTAATGTCACGCCCTGGAGTGACTGACATATGTAAACGTACAAAACCATTCACGTCATACTTTCCATCGTTAGCAGAATCATATTCTTGTTTTTCGACTTGGTCAACTTCCACTTGATCAATGACAACTTTCGTCTTAGCCCAGCTATCATCAGTAAAGTCTGAAGTGTACTTTTTTTGTTTTTTTAACTGATAATCTTCGTAATTGATCTCTAATTTTTGTTTGTTCTTCTTGGCCATTTTGTGCGGTTTTGCCTTGTCTTTTTGTTCAGAACCTTTTTCCTTAGCCGTTGTTTTATGACCAGAGACCTTGTTAGTCTTCGGGCCATTATCAGCAGAACTATCTGCTTGATCAGAACCGCATGCCGCCAGTAAACCACAACTTAACAACAAAACTGCGCTTAATGTTGCCAATTTTTTCATAACTACTTACCCCGCTTATCTTCTATTTGGGACCTTAGATGTCCTATATAGATATATACGCAGAAAAGAGCAAGTTTTGTTTTTTATCTGACACTTTTTTAAATTGGCCTAAGTACTCCTTTTCAACCATCATTTAGCCGTCTTTTAGGTTTGCCATTACGAATATTACGGATCTCTTCTATTAAGATCATTACTGGTCTTTTTCCTTCGGCAATTTGGACAGCCACTTCATTTTCACGATAACCGGCAATAGTTCCCGTCACTTCTTTAGGGATCTGGTCATCATTGACTTCTTCTAACTGCAAGATCACTTGGCGTTTACTTTGCCAGGCAGCCATTAACAACTCAGAGATTTCAGCTGCTCTTTGTTGTGGTCGGCGTACTGGTATCGCTTCTTGTTTCTCCTGATTCAAAGCACTGGTATGATCCGATAAAAAGAACCCCTGCCATTTCAGCATTCCGCGATCTTGATATTCATAATCGAAAAAATGTTGTAATTCGGCTTCATTAAAATCATCTGGATTAAATTTCAAGCGTTTTTTATATACCATACTTTTCACCTCATCAATATTATACGAACAAATGTTCCTAATGTAAAATAATTTCCCACGATATCTAAAAGGAGTTGGAACATAACTAGCTGTATGATGCTAAAAAGGGCCGTCGATCTATCCCATTAAATGGGTTAAATCGGCGGCCCTTAAACGTGTTCCAAAAGATCTTTTGTCTCACTCTTTACAGGTAACTCTTCTTAGTAATCGATCTGATAGGTGATCGTCTTAGTCTTAGATTGTCCTGCTTTCAAGGAAACATCCCCGAAACTTGGGTGGTTTGCAGTATCAGGCAACATTTGCGGTTCTAGTGCAATTGCACCGTATTTGTGTCCCTTACCTGATTCAAACGGGATCTTCTTATTGAAGGACTGACCACTAAAGACAACTAAACCATTCCGGTCTGATTGGAAGGTAACTGCCCAATCAGTCTTAGGATCAGACAATTTAGCGATTTGACCGTTCTTATCTGGTTCAACACTAAACATCGTGTCAAAACCGCCTTCTTTAGTCTTCTTCATTGGATCTAAGTGTTTTTTCAGTGGTTTTTCTTTGGAGAAATCATATTTACCGATATTATTAATAAATTTACCAGTTGGTATCTTTTCTTTGTTAAGGTCCAAACGTTGTGGAGCATTGAGTGTTAAGACTTGGTCATTGATCGTCTTTTCTTGTCCTAAATTAAAGTAAGCATGGATCGTTGGATCAAAAATAGTGTCTTTATCCGTTTTAGCACTCATTAAAACTTGGACTTTATCATCATCAGTGACAACGTACCTAGTCGTGGCCTTAACGTTACCAGGAAAACCTGTGTATTTGGATTTGAACGTATGACGCAAAGTAATGGCAGGGTTACCCTTATAAGTCCCAGTTTCACCCTTCCAACGAACAGAATTGTAACCGTTAGGGCCACCATGTAAAGTGTTACCCTTTTCGTTAGTTGGAACTGAGTATTTCTTGCCGTCTATCTTGAACTTACCGTCCTTGATCCGGTTACCGACAGGACCCACTTGTTGGCCAACGTATAGTGATTTCCCGTTTTTATCATAATATTGCTTGGTATGTTTGAATGACATAATAATATTGCGTTTATCTTCAGGACCTTTTGGAACGTAGATTCCATGTAAAGTCCCACCTTGACTTAAAACAGAAACTTTTAAGCCGTTCTTGTTTTCTATCGTATACTCATATACTTGATGACCCTTGTACTTATCAAACTTTTGCACCTGACCATTATCAGTACTTGCAGCGTTAACAGTTTGCTCATTATTGAGCTGGCCGATTCCAAATGCCCCCAAACAAACCGCTGCACTAGCCAGCGCGGCTTTGACCCAACTACCTTTCTTCATGAAAAAACTCTCCTTTCTTAAATAACTTCTACTACTTGAGAATACCATTACAAGCAAACGGTTTCAAACAAAAACCACCAACAATAAAATTGTCCAAAATTTATTTTTTAATAAAATTGAATGCAAAAAAAGAGAGTGCGACAAAAGATGTTTTGAAGCCGATTTGTAACGGTGATTGCATTATTTTAGGTCGTAGAATAGCGAAGAACCAGGATAACGCAATCGTCCTTACAGTAAGGCTTCAATCTTTTGGAACACGTTTAAGGGCCGTCGATTTACCTCATTTAATGGGATAGATCGACGGCCCTTTTAGTATCGCCCAG
>DXAP01000173.1 GCA_019116985.1 Candidatus Ligilactobacillus excrementavium
ATCAGCTTTTTGCTCATCACGCTGATCTTGTGAATCAATTAATTCTTGTAACTGATCATTTTCTACCGAGATCTGTTCAATTTGATCACTATTAAGACGTTTTTGCTGCGTTTCTAATTCAAATGTCCGAGCCAATTTGTGATATTCAACTTCATCAAAATTAAAACTAACATTCAAAACATCTAAAGTTCCAAATAAACGACGTCCCCACCAATTACCAAAATAAAATTGATATTGTCCTTCTCCTATTTCTTCAAAGTAAAAGAAAGGATAATTTTTACGCAAAAAAGTAATTAATTTTTTACTTAAAAAAGCACTTAACTTGTCATGCAGATCTTCTACTAACGCTTCGTTAGTTGGATCAGCCGAAATATGACGTGCCTGCTGTACTTCACGAGCGTACTTTTCAGAATCAATTAATTGATAGACCAACCTATCATCTTGATCTTTCAGCGCAGCATGAAGCGTTTCAAGATAGCGACTTTTGCTAACAACAGCCTTGATCACTGCTGAAGTTGCAGTGTCATGATCCGATAAAACAAATTCATTTGTATTCGCCATGTTTATCTCTCCTAATATAGCAATGAAACCAGTTTACATCGCTCGTCTAATGTTTTAATTGTGCCATATAAGACTTATAAGTTCAACTGTATCGAACTATTGATATAACAATGTTTTGGTTTCAGAAACTAATAAAAGCTATCAAGGATGAGCGAGCACAAAATAATGGATATGAGAGTGAGACAAAAGATGTTTTGAAGCCGATTTGTAACGACGATTGCGTTGTTTTGGGTCGTAGCAAAGCGAAGAACCAGAATAACGCAATCGTCCTTACAGTAATGCTTCAATCTTTTGGAACACGTTTAAGGGGCCGTCGATTTAACCCATTTAATGGGATAAATCGACGGCCCCCTTTAATCACACAGCTAGTTTTGTCCCAGCCCCATATCCATTATTTTATTCATTCCATGATCAATAATTAAGCGTTGTAAAAAAATCATTAACCCCCTGGGTAGAATTGGCTAAATTCTGCCTTAAAGAATTGACCAAACCATCGATATCATTAATTTCTTGCGTATGCTTTGAATGTCTGATCACATTGGCTTTTTCAAAATCATTATGACAATTTATTTGTTTTTCTTTTGAAACCCTGACTTTCAAATTGGCAGCAGAAACTTTTGCTAATAAAAAAATTAGAAAATGGTATTTCTCCAAAGTAGATAGAGTGGTTGGTAATTCAACTGGAATTTGTGAGCCTAAAATGATGATTCCTGTTAACCTTGAAGCCTTGATCTTCTTAAAAATTTCATCATAATACATAAAAGCATCTAATTTCTTAAATACTAAATTTTTATTTTTTCTATCGTTCAACAAATGGTAATAAGAAAAACTACTTCCATTGCTTAAAAATACCAACTTATGTTTACCTAAATTGACACCTAACCAAGCGTCATCTTGTTTTTGTGGTTTCTCAAAAGGCCAAGAACTATAGATCCGTGCCCTATATGTTTCTCCCAGACGATAAATAAACATGAAAGTAATTTTATTAAAACAATGTTCCCACGGACACTCGATCGGAATAGTACCTAAAGTTGGCAATAATAATAAATTATTGACTAACAAAGCTTCTCCAGGTTCTTTCGTAAATAAACAACATAAACCATCATTCAAAATGAATTCAGCTGAAAAGCCAAAATTTAGTTTGTTTTTCTCATTTTCTGCAATTTGGCAGTTAAAACGATACTGGGACAGTGAACCAATTATCGTATTCATTGCCAAACGGCTAAGATGATGATTACCTCTATTTAGAAATTTTTTGAGAATTTGCCGGCTTTTAGCGACGATCATCTCATCTGAATCTGTTTCTGAGGTCAACTTTTTAAGTTCGCGGATCACGTTCGTGCTTAAATCCAAGCATTTCCTAATATTACTGATTTGGTCGTCTTGTGGATAAATTTTTAAATCACAATATTCTTTCACTGTTTCCACTTACTTCACTCCTCATAATTTTTACTTATACATTAATAGGTACGCAAAAAGATGAGCTTTCTATTTTTTATTTAAAAAAGAGGAGCGTTTTTTTAGAAGTGTACATAGTAAATACTGCCGATGAAAATTACTGCTAAATCTGACAATATAATTTACATAAATTGTAATTTGGACTGCTAAAGAATCCTAATTCAGCTTATGTGTGCGCAAAGTAAAATCCCTCTTTCTTTGACATTAACATTTATAAAATTGGGGGTTAAAAAAACTATGCGACATAAAAATAAAAAAAGACTAAAAAACCAAAAATCGATTTTCTTAACCCTTTAAAATGGTTATTGATGCAAATATTGTCTCTGAGAATTTTTAATACCTGTCAAAACAAACGGTGCACGATCGCTCTGATAGTCAATGATCAACTCGTCTTTATTTTTTAAAGATTGACGATAAATATGTTCGTAATCAGTAACACTAACTTGATGCCGTTTTGCTAGCATAGTTGATACATTATCCTTATTGACAAAATCTTCAAAACCATCTTGTAATATTCCAGTAAAGAATTCACCTTGTGCGCCTGAACCATAACTAAATAATCCGATTCGTTGTCCAGCAGTTAAATTTGAACTATTTTGCAATAATGATAATAAACTTAAATAAAGTGATCCTGTATAAAGATTACCTACATTTCGGTTATACTCACGCGAAGCCTCAAACTGTTCTTTCAAGTTATCAGCAATTTCTGGCTCTGTATCAGAAATGATGGTTCTTAATGCTTTTAATCCCATTTTTGTATATGGTAGATGAAAGATAAAAGCACTGAAATCACTTAAAGATAATTTAGTTTGTTTTAAATAATCTAAATAAACTTGATTGAAAAAATCTAAATAAATTTGTGCTGAATATTTTCCTTCTACCAAAGCTTCAGCATGGCCTAACGGACGCCAAAAATCCATCACATTTTTTGCATAATAAGCTGTTTTTGGTTCCAAAGCCAAAATCGCAGGATCACTAGACATCAATAAAGCAATAGCTCCACCACCTTGCGTTGCTTCACCAGACGTTTTTAAACCGTACCGTGCTATATCAGCACCAATAACTAAAGCTTTTTTATCAGGATGCAAAGCCAAATATCCGCGTGCCATCGCGACCCCGGCAGTTGCTCCATAACAAGCCTGTTTAATTTCGAAAGCCCTCAGATTTTCTGGCAAACCTAATAAATCTACTAAATACATCGCAGCAGATTTAGAATTGTCAATACCTGATTCTGTCCCAAAAACAACTAATCCGATTTTATTTTTGTCTTCTGATGTTAATATTTTTTCGGCAGCCGTACATGCCATGGTAACTATATCCTGTGAAGGCGGTATGACAGCCATTTTTTGTTGTCCCAAACCTATCAAATATTTATTAGGTTCTTCATTTCTTGCCTTGGCTAATTCCGCCATATCTACATACAAATGCGACGTAGCAAAACCGATCTTATCAATTCCGATCCTCATAAAATTAACTCCTGTTTCATTATTTTTCCGTAAATACTTTAATTTATTAAACCACTGTATAATAAATTGAATCTTATTGTTAAACATCATTCTCATTTAACAATAATTAACTATGTTATTATACCTTATTTCAAAAGAAACTAGCAAAATTAAATCAATTTTAATTTATAGCAGACACATAGCTAACAGATGCAAATATTAGATATCTTGTAGTATAATGATAACTAATAAATGAGTAAATGGGAGGTGCCTCGTTTGAAAGCAATTAAAATGACAGTATCTGGCATGGTACAAGGAGTTGGTTTTCGCTACACCGCCAAGATGCTTGCAGATCGTTTAAATGTTAACGGGATCATACGTAACTTGATGAACGGTGATGTTTACATTGAAGCTCAAGCCGATAACGAAACACTCAAAAAGTTTGTTGCTGGTATTAAGGATTCCCCCTCTCCAGCTGCTCGCGTTGATCAAGTCGAAACATCGGAGATTCCAGTCAATGATTATAAAGATTTTTCGGTTGTTTATTAACCTTTTCCGGGGCTGGGACAAAACTAGCTGTGCGATACTAAAAGTGCCGTCGATCTATCCTATTAAATAGGGTAAATCGGCGGCACTTAAACGTGTTCCAAAAGATTGAAGCATTGCTGTAAGGACGATTGGGTTATTTTATTCTGATTCTTCGCTTCGCTACGACCCAAAATGACGCAATCATCGTTACAAATCGGCTTCAAAGCATCTTTTGTCTCACTCTTGGTTTTTTGTCAAATCAGTACAAGCTATGTTAGCGACCTTCATTAAAAATCTGAAAGTATATAGAATACACTTTTAGATTATGGTAAAATGCTAGATGTGTAATTTACTATATGAAGGGAATTTATAATGAATAGAAAAAAATTATCAAGACTTTTTCCGCTATTTATGGTTCTAGTAATTTTTTTAAGCGGATGTGTCAGGAGAACCGCAAATGGAAAACCGTACGGTTGGGTTTATGACAATTTAGCCGTACCTACACAACATTTGTTGTTTTGGCTGTCACAGCAATTAGGTAATAATTTAGGCTGGGCAATTATCTTAATTACTTTTATTGTTAGATTGATTTTAATGCCGGTTATGATCAACCAATCTCGTAAATCAACGATCCAACAAGAAAAAATGGCTTCGATCCAGCCATATATGGCTGAGATCCAGAAACGTTCTAAGGAAGCCAAAACACAAGACGAACAGATGGAAGCCAACCAAGAGATGATGGCGTTATATAAAGACAACAATATCTCGATGACTGGTGGCATTGGTTGTTTACCATTACTGGTACAAATGCCGATTTTTGCAGCTTTGTACGCTGCTATCCAATACTCACCTGAACTTTCCAGTTCATATTTCATGGGTATTAATTTAGGTAATAAGAGCTTTGCGTTAACTGCATTAACTTTTGTAATTTACGCTGCCCAAGGTTACATGTCTATGATCGGGTTGAGTCCTGAACAAAAAAAGCAAATGCAATCGATGCTATTGATCAGTCCAATCATGACAGCCGGTATTACGTATGTTTCTCCGGCTGGTTTAGGGCTCTATTTCTTTGTTGGTGGTATCTTTGCCTGTCTACAAACTTTAGTGATTATATTTATGCGTCCACGTATCAAAAAGAAAGTCGCAGCGGATCTGGAAGAACATCCGATCAAAGCACCAGTTAGGAAAACAAAGCCAGTAACTAACGATGGCGAAGTTGAAAATAAACAAGCTATTATGCATAATAATAACCGCCAAAGAAACGCTGGTAAACAACGTCATCATAACAATGAATAAACAAAAACACGATGTCAAAAAAACTGACATCGTGTTTTTTAGATTATTCATTTTCGTCATTCACAGGAAAATATAATGGAATTGAAACCTTAAACAGTGAACCCTGCCCCGCGGCACTTTCAACTGTTATTTTTCCATGATATCCATCTAACAGGCGCTGTGCGATAGATAAACCCAGGCCATTTCCACCTTGTTCCCTACTACGAGCCTTGTCTACCCGATAAAAACGCCCGAATATCTTCTTGATTTCAGATTCAGGAATTCCCGTACCAAAGTCTTGCACAACTAATTCAGCATACCGATTTGTTTTAGACAAAGAAACATAAATTTCTTTTCTTTCTCGAGAATATTTAACTGCATTATCCATTAAGATCACCATGATCTGTTCTAAATGATTACGATACATCTTTACTTGGGTTTCACCACGTAATTCATTATCTAAACTGAAATGAAAATCTGGATGGATCATTTCGAAATTAGAGAATACCTGCAAAGCAACTTCACGTACATCACTCGTTTCATCCCCAAATTGAACATTTACCTGGCCAGCACGCGACAAATCTAACATTTCTTGAACTAAGCTTTCCATCCGTTCTATTTCTTGTAACGACGCATCGATCGATTCTGCTAAAATTTCTGGGTCATCTTTTCCCCAACGATTCAATAGGTCCATATGTCCCTTAATTACAGAAACAGGTGTACGTAATTCATGAGAAACATCCTCAACAAATTGTAATTGCTGCTCGATATAACTTTGCATTTGGTCTAACATATCATTAAACAATTCACTTAATTCAGATAATTCATCATGTTGTTGCAATTCAGGCACACGGACGGTAGCGATCGCTTTACCCTCGTTACCAGCACTGAGCTTACGAATAGCTTCATTTAAAGATTCTATCGGTCTAAGTAGCCAAGAAGATAAGCCCATACTCAATAAGGCTATGGCCAAACCTGCAGTTACACCAAACACAATGAAAATCAAAATCAGCTTATTTCGAGCCTGATCATAATCTTTGAGCGTATTAGTGACCTGGGCATAGCCGATCACTTGATTAGTAGATTTTGATTTTAATGGTCGGCTTGTTACAAAAACGTGGTGCTGACCATTACGAACCACCGTATCTTCATTTGAACCAGTCTTTTTAAAATGATGTGGAACTTTGCGTGACGCAAAAATCAAATCACCCGACAGATCATAAACACTAACAGACAAGTTTTTACGTGCTAACGAAATAAAATCTGAATCAGTATAAGGATCAGGAGTATTTTTTTCTTTTTCGACAGGTGCAACTTCATAACTTAAGATTCGTTTGACATAACTTCCATCCAATTCAGAGTTTTGATTTTCCAGTCGTTCAGAGACAGTCGAAAGCGCATTGTGTGAGTAAGCTTTTTCTTGACGCAACAAAATACTAGAAAAACTTTGAAATAAAAGCACAGAAAAGATAGCAAAAATCAGTAAAACACCTAGGCCCATTCCGATCGACCATTTTAATTTAAGAGAAACGAAGCGCTTATTGTTAACTTTCTTTTCACCATCCTGATCAGTTACATTTGTATTATTCATCACGAACGCATGACATAACCAGTTCCACGCACAGTTTGAATATAACTATCTTCACCTGGTCGATCGATTTTATTGCGTAGATACCGAATATAAACATCAACAACATTAGTCTCTATTTGTGATTCATAACCCCAAACTTTTTTCAACAAAACATCACGAGCTAACACAACATTTACATTTTCCATTAATGCTAATAAGAGTTCATATTCTCTTTTAGTTAATTCAATGATCTCATCGCCGCGACGTACGACACGATTTTCTTTTTCGATCGTTAAATCGCGGTAACTAACAGTTGTTTGTTTAGATGAATTTTGTTCACTTTCCAAATCGATCCGTCGTAACAATGCGCGTAAACGTGCTAAAAGTTCTTCAATTGCAAATGGCTTAACAATATAATCATCCGCACCATGATCAAGACCAGAAACTCGATCAATGACTGAATCTCGAGCTGTCATCATAATGATCGGAGTATTTTTAACTTGACGCACACGCCGACAAACTTCTAGACCATTCAGTTCCGGCAACATCAAATCTAATAAAATGGCATCCCAATTTTCCTCTAATGCGAAGTCGAGTCCTTCACGTCCATTTTTACAAACTTTGGTCGTATAGCCCTCGTGTTGTAATTCTAAATCAACAAAGCGTGAAAGATTCTTTTCATCTTCCACAATTAAAATATTACTCATTAAGTCGCACTCTCCTAATCTGGTCCTCCAGACTTTATTTTTAAAACTCCAATTGTTTACAAATGCAATTTTAACATTTTATTACCTAAAATTACATATCTATCAGTAAAGTTCGTTTGAAATCACGTGATTCTTAATATAGTCACACGTCAGAAAAAAACTAGACGTAATAATACGTCTAGCATTCTTTTTCAATTCTAATTATTCTTCATGATACCACTCATAATGGAAAATACCATCTTGATCATTACGTTCATACGTATGAGCACCAAAATAATCCCGTTGAGCTTGAATAATATTGGCAGGTAACGTTTCAGCACGATACTGGTCATAGTATGTGATCGCACTTGTAAACCCGGGAGAAGCAACTCCAGCTTGCATTGCCAAAGCAGCAACATCACGTACAGAGCTTTGATATTTCTCGGCAATATCTTTAAAGTAGGGATCAAGCATTAGGTTCTTTAAGTCTGGTTGATTTTCAAAAGCATCAGTGATCTTTTGTAAGAATTGAGCTCGAATAATGCAACCTTCACGCCAAATTTTTGCTAAATCACCATATTTTAAATCCCAATTATAGTTTTCAGAAGCAACACGCAATTGTTCAAATCCTTGTGCGTAACTCATGATCTTACTAAAATAAAGTGCCTCACGGATTTTTTCGATATACTCTTTCTTATCAAGTTTAGAAGCATCAAATGATGGACCATGTAAAACTTTACTTGCAGCAACACGCTCATCCTTTAAAGCAGAAATATAGCGAGCATAAACTGATTCTGTAATCAATGATTGTGGTACACCCAATTCAAGCGCACTTTGTGAGCTCCATTTACCAGTACCTTTATTCCCAGCACGATCTAAGATCTTATCAACCATCGGTTCGCCTGAACCCTGATCATCTTTACGAGTTAGGATATCCGCCGTAATATCGATCAAATAACTACTTAACTCGCCTTGCTTCCAGTCATTGAATGTATCCGCAATTTCTTCGGTGGACATTTGCAAAACATTCCGCATTAAATTATAACTTTCCGCGATAAGTTCCATATCCCCATATTCGATCCCATTGTGCACCATTTTAACATAATGACCAGCACCATCAGGGCCGATATATGTGACACAAGGTTCACCATCTTTCGCTTTAGCTGCAATTTGTTCAAGTATTGGACTCACAAGGTCATAAGCTTCTTTTTGGCCACCAGGCATTAAAGAAGGACCTTCTAAAGCACCTTTTTCGCCTCCAGAAACACCCATGCCAATGAAGTTGATCCCAGAATTTTCAAGTTCTTTATTCCGCCGAATAGTATTTTCGAAAAAGGTATTACCACCATCGATCAAAACATCACCTTTATCAAGATATGGTAATAAATTCTTAATCGTTTCATCCGTTGGTTGACCAGCCTTGACCATCAATATGATCCGTCGTGGAGTTTGTAAAGAAGCAGCAAAATCTTTAATTGAATAGCTTGGTACTAAATTTTTATCAGGATGATCTGCAGCTGTTTTCTCTGTCTTAGAAGAGGTTCGGTTAAAAATTGCGACCGAATAACCTCTACTTTCAATATTTAAAGCTAAATTTTTACCCATTACAGCCATTCCAATGACACCAATTTGTGGTTTATCCATCACTGAAGCCTCCTAAATAATCTTAATCTTCAATACATTTTATATCATAGCAAAAATAAAATACTAAATAAAGCATGTTAGATTTTGACATTAAATTGTATAATATATACCTTTTCAAAATAAAGATGCGGCCCGTGACTCACGGACCGCCCATCCTTATTAAGATGCTTTAGCATCCTTTTTTTCCACTCTTGGTTTTTCTTTTCCAAGAACTGTATTTTTTGTGATCGATACTTTTTCAATATCGTCTTCACCTGGGATATCAAACATTACATCCCGCATAGTAGATTCGATGATCGAACGCAAACCACGGGCACCAGTATTTCTTTCGATAGCTAAACGTGCAATTTCTTTAAGCGCACCAGACGCAAAGTTCAATTTAACATCATCAAGCTTTAACAGTTTTTGATACTGTTTTACTAATGCATTTTTTGGTTCAGTTAAAATACGAACTAGATCATCTTCGTCCAATTTTTCCAAAGCTGTTAAAATTGGTAAACGTCCAATAAATTCCGGGATCAAACCGAATTTTAACAAATCTTCTGGAATGATCTGTTGCATCAAGCTCTTACTTTCATCAAAGTTTTGGTTTGAATCCGCACCAAAACCAATAGTTTTGTCACCTAAACGGTTTTTAACCATGGTCTCAATCCCATCAAAAGCACCACCAACAATAAATAAAATATTAGTGGTATCGATTTGGATCAATTCTTGTTGCGGGTGCTTCCGGCCACCTTGAGGCGGAACACTTGCAACGGTTCCTTCTAGGATCTTAAGCAAAGCTTGCTGTACACCTTCACCAGAAACATCGCGAGTGATCGAAACATTCTCGCTTTTCTTTGCTATTTTATCGATCTCATCAATATAAACGATCCCATGTTCAGCACGGTCAACGTCATAATCAGCATTTTGCAATAACTTCAGTAAGATATTTTCAACATCTTCCCCAACATAACCAGCTTCAGTTAAAGTTGTGGCGTCAGCAATTGCAAAAGGTACATTTAGGATCTTAGCTAAATTTTGAGCTAAAAATGTTTTACCGGAACCTGTTGGTCCAACTAAACAAATATTACTTTTTTGCAGTTCAGTTTCGTCATCCTCATCGCTGATCGAGGCATTGACACGTTTATAATGATTATAAACAGCAACTGCTAGAGTTCGCTTAGCTTCTGTTTGACCGATCACATAATCATCTAACATTTGTACGATTTGTTGTGGTGTAGGAACTTCGCCTAAATCACTTTTTACGTCCGCTTTAGCTTCTTCATCAATGATAGATTCAGCTAGCGCAACACACTCATTACAAATGTAGACACCTGGACCAGAAATCATACTCTTTACTTGATTTTCTGATTTACCACAGAAAGAACAAGTAACTGGTCCATTACCATCCATATTTTCATACATTAAATATCACCCTTGCTTAATAATTAAGGCCATTCTATCAAACTTGGGCCAAAAAGGCGAATAGTTGGCTTATCTACAACATTTCTCCAAACAATAATGAAAAAATCACGGTTGTCCAGCAAGGATCACCGTGATTTTTTATTTACTGAACAAAATTATTTTTCGTCCTTTTCAGCATCTTTCTTGTCGTCAGGTTTAAGTGTTTGTTTTGCTGAATCAGCAATTTCGTCAACAACTTTTCTGATTGCAATATCATGTTGTAACATATCGTCAGAAAGTGCAGAACGAACAGCATTTTCATCTAAACCATATTGACCTGCCAAGTCCTTGATCTCACTTGAAATTTCTTCATCACTAGCTTTGACATCTTCAGACTTAACAATAGCTTCCAAAACAAGGTTAGTCTTGACACGTTTTTCAGCGCCTTCTTCAAAGCGTTTGTACAAATCTTCTTCAGAAGAACCTGTCAATTGATAATACATGTCAGCACTGATACCTTGTTGTTGCATTCCAGACATAAATTGATCCATTTGACGGTGAACGTCTTCTTCGATCATTGCATCTGGAATTTCACCGATTTTAGCATTATCTACAGCATAACCGATTGCTTCGTCTTCGATGGCACTCTTAGCCTCAGAAACTTTCTTAGACTTCAAATCTTCCTTGATCTTAGCTTTTAATTCTTCTAAAGTATCGACATCTTCATCGACATCCTTAGCAAACTCATCATCAAGTTCTGGCAATTCTTTTTCCTTAACTTCGTGGATCTTAGTAGCAAAAACTGCTTCTTTGCCTGCAAGATCAGCTGCTTGATAATCTTCAGGGAATGTAACTTTAACAGAAACATCTTCGCCTGACTTATGACCAATTAATTGGTCCTCAAATCCAGGAATAAATTGATTTGAACCTAATTCTAATGATTGATTATCAGCTTTACCACCATCAAAAGGAACACCATCAACTGAACCCTCATAATCGATAACAACTGTATCGCCTTTTGCAGCTGGTTCGTCTTCTTTCAATACAAGTTCAGCTTGTTGTTGGCGTTTGTCTTCCAAAGCTTTTTCAACATCAGCTTTAAGCACACGAGTTGGATGAGGAGTAACTTCAAGGTCCTTGTACTGACCTAATTCAACTTCAGGTTCAACAGTCACTTTAGCACTCAAAACCCAAGCGGAATCTTTGTCCATTGATTCAACGTTAACTTCTGGTTGGTCAACTGGTTTGATTTCACTTTCTTGAACAGCCTTAGAATATTCTTCTGGCAAGATGGCATTCAATGCATCTTGGTATAATGATTCTTCACCAAACATTTTATTAAAAATCTGACGAGGAACCTTTCCTTTACGAAATCCAGGTACATTCAAAGATTTTTTTACACGATTAAAGGCAGTATCTAACCCTTCTTTAATTTTATCAGGTTGGATTTCAAAAGTAAGTTTACCATTGTTGGTGCCTTCTTCTTTTTCCCATTTTGCAGACATTATTTTCCCTCCGAGCAAATAAGTTTGTACAATATGTTAATTGCATACTAAATTAGTGTAACCTACAAATCGCTAAATGTAAATGTTTCAACACAAAATGTCATAATTTAACTCATTTAAAATCAAACCAAAGATAACCACTCATATGAAACCTAAACATTCAGTTTAATGCAAACTTTTCAAATAAAAAAGGGTCT
>DXAP01000174.1 GCA_019116985.1 Candidatus Ligilactobacillus excrementavium
GGTGCGCGTGGTAACATTTCTAACTTTACTCAGTTAGCCGGAATGCGTGGCTTGATGGCTTCTCCATCTGGTAAGACAATGGAATTGCCAGTTATTTCTAACTTCCGTGAAGGCTTATCTGTCTTGGAAATGTTTATTTCTTCCCACGGTGCCCGTAAAGGTATGACTGATACGGCTTTGAAGACCGCTAACTCAGGTTACTTGACACGTCGTTTAGTTGATGTTGCACAAGATGTTATTATTCGTGAAGATGATTGTGGGACGGACCGCGGTTTGGACGTTACAGCTATCCGCGAAGGTAACGAAATGATCGAACCATTGTATGATCGGATCTTAGGTCGTTTCACAATGAAGAGTGTTTATGATCCAGAAAGTGGTGAAGTGATCGTTCCAAGAGATACCTTTATCACTGAAGACCTTGCTCAAAAAGTTGTGGATGCTGGTATTGAAATGGTTACGATCAGAACAGCCTTCACATGTAATACACGTCATGGTGTTTGCCGTAAGTGTTATGGTCGTAACTTAGCTACAGGTGATCCAGTTGAAGTTGGTGAAGCTGTTGGTACAGTTGCTGCTCAATCGATCGGTGAGCCAGGTACTCAGTTAACAATGCGTACTTTCCATACCGGTGGTGTTGCCGGTGGTGATATTACTCAAGGGCTTCCTCGTGTTCAAGAATTATTTGAAGCGCGTAACCCTAAAGGTCGTGCTGTGATCACTGAAGTAACTGGTGTGATCGATTCGATCGAAGAAAATCCAGCGGATCGGACTAAAGAAGTTACTGTTAAAGGTGAAACAGATACACGGACATATAGTTTACCATTTACCGCTGTTTTGCGCGTCGCTGAAGGCGATCAGATCCACCGTGGTGACCCGTTAACAGTTGGCTCGATCGATCCTAAGGAATTGATCAAAGTTCGTGATGTTTTATCAACTGAAAACTATATCTTATCTGAAGTTCAAAAGGTTTATCGTATGCAAGGTGTTGATATCTCTGATAAACACATCGAAGTTATGACACGTCAGATGTTACAAAAGGTTCGCATCATGGATCCAGGAGACACTGACTTGTTGCCAGGTAACTTGATGGATATCAAAGACTTCTCTGCACAAAATTTAAAGACATTGGTCAATGGTGGCATTCCTGCTACTTCACGTCCCGTTTTACTTGGGATCACGAAGGCGGCTTTAGAAACAAACAGTTTCTTGTCAGCGGCTTCCTTCCAGGAAACAACACGTGTCTTGACAGATGCTGCTATTCGCGGTAAGAATGATCCATTGGTAGGGTTGAAAGAAAATGTTATCATTGGTAAGATCATTCCAGCTGGTACAGGTATGTCCAGGTACCGTAATATTAAACCTGAAGAAAAGAGTAGCGTATCCGACAGTGTTTATTCGATCTCAGATGTTGCTAAAAAGTTAAATATTGAAGAGAGTAATGAACTTCCTTCGGATAAACAATAAAATAACTTTAGTTGTTAATAAAGACAACTGATAAGATAAAAAAAAGACTCTAACCAAAAATTTGCTGGTTAGGGTCTTTTTTTATTCAATAAATTTGAAAAAAAACTAAAATAATAAAACTGCTACTTAAGGATGGCAGAAAAGCATGGCGGGTTTGGGGTGCATCATGGAGGTGAGTGACTAAAAAGATAGTTGAAGCTAATAATAGTAACCAACAACCAAAATGAAAACCATAGACTAGCATTATCACTAAAAGACAAATTGTGTCAGCTGGACCTAGCTGCCCATGATATTCAAAAAGCAAACAGACACCAAAAAAAAGCAGTAAGGCTAACCAACTGGTCTTGATCGTCCACCATACCTGCGGATTTGCCCACAGGGTAAATAAAAGTGCACCACAGTATAGACAAAAACTAGACACTTCCATGCCACGTTGGTCTTCAAGGCTTAATACTAATAGCCAAATCAACAACCCAGCGATCAAAGTAAAAGAAAACAAATTAGCACTATGGAAAAAAAGCCAAGTGAAAATAAAACCATATAAACTTTCGAGCGCGGTGCTTAAAATAGGGATCGGTCGATTACAAAAGTGGCATTTTCCTTTTTGAATTGCCCAGCCTAAAATTGGTAGTAACTGCCACCATGTTAAAGAGTGGTAACAGTTATCACAAAAAGAGCGGGGAACAAAGGCAGAAATATTTTTGCAAAAGCGGAAGGCACAACAGGTTGCACATGAAGCCAGGGTTGCACCCAGAGTAAAAATTAGTATTAAAAGCAAATTGATCACCTCATTAAAATATACGCAAAAAAGCGCGAAATTTGTTTGACAAGTGACCAAAAAGGGTGGTAACCTAATAAAGGTGCTTTATGTGAACAGTTCTCTTGGATCATCCAAGACCGTGCTGGCTGTGAACAAGTTAGCACATGTAGACACTACGTCTGAGCGACGTTTATTTTTATAATTAAAAATGAAACTCCTGGATGTGTGGACTTAAAAATTATCGAAAATAAGGAAGGAGGAAGTTTTAGATGCCAACAATTAACCAGTTAATTCGTAAAGGTCGTAAATCTAATTCTTCAATGTCTGATTCCCCAGCTTTAAATTATGGGTATAACAGTTATAGAAAAGTAACTACAAAAAATGCTGCTCCACAAAAACGTGGTGTTGCAACTCGTGTCGGTACAATGACACCAAAGAAGCCTAACTCAGCTTTGCGTAAGTATGCGCGTGTTCGTTTGTCCAACTTGATCGAAGTTACAGCTTACATTCCTGGTATTGGTCATAACCTACAGGAACATAGTGTTGTTTTAGTTCGTGGTGGTCGTGTTAAGGACTTGCCTGGTGTTCGTTACCACGTTGTTCGTGGTGCATTGGATACAGCCGGTGTTGAAGGCCGTATGCAGGGACGTTCTAAGTACGGTGCAAAGAGACCTAAGAAATAAGCTGACCGTTTAGTCAGAGCTTAATAAAACAACAAATATATTTTTTTAGAATTTGAGGAGGTTATACGATGCCAAGAAAAGGTGCCGTTGCAAAACGTGAAGTACTCCCAGATCCAATTTATAACTCTAAATTGGTATCCCGTTTGATCAACCGTTTGATGGTCGATGGTAAACGTGGGACTGCTTCAAGAATTTTATATGATGCATTCGATATGATTAAATCTGAAACAGGAAATGAACCACTTGATGTTTTTGAAGAAGCAATGAAAAACATCATGCCAGTTCTGGAAGTTAAAGCTCGCCGTGTCGGTGGTTCTAACTATCAGGTGCCGATCGAAGTTCGTCCTGAAAGAAGATCAACACTTGGTTTGCGTTGGCTTGTAAATTACTCACGTCTTCGTGGTGAACATTCAATGTCAGAACGCCTAGCTCGTGAAATTATGGATGCAGCTAACAATACTGGTGCATCTGTTAGAAAACGTGAAGATACACATAAGATGGCAGATGCTAACCGTGCATTTGCACATTATCGCTGGTAATTTTTTGGAAATGGCTGTTATATGATTTCAAGAAATCCTATAATGGCCGTTTTTTAGATTGTATATTAATGTAAGACACTCGCCAGGTGTCATGTCAAAACTTACTTAAACAAGATTTGGCAAGCTAATGATTTTTGGAAGGAGATAAATTCTCAATGGCTAACAAACGTGAATTTCCATTGGAAAAAACCCGTAATATCGGGATCGTTGCCCATATTGATGCTGGTAAAACGACTACGACTGAACGTATTCTTTATTATACTGGTCGTATTCATAAAATCGGTGAAACTCATGATGGCGCATCACAAATGGACTGGATGGACCAAGAACAAGAACGTGGTATTACTATTACATCAGCTGCTACAACTGCTGAATGGAAAGACCACCGTATCAACATCATCGATACCCCAGGACACGTTGATTTCACAGTTGAAGTAGAACGTTCCTTGCGTGTTCTTGATGGTGCTGTAGTTGTTTTGGATGCCCAATCTGGTGTTGAACCACAGACTGAAAATGTTTGGCGTCAAGCTACAACATACAGTGTTCCACGTATCGTATTCGTTAACAAGATGGACAAGCTTGGTGCTGACTTTAATTATTCAGTATCAACGATCCATGACCGTCTTCAAGCAAACGCCGTTGCTGTTCAGATGCCTATTGGTGCTGAAGACGACTTTGAAGGTGTTATCGACTTGATCGATATGAAGGCCGACTTATACGACGAAGACGAACTTGGTTCCGAATGGGATACAGTTGATATTCCTGAAAAATACAAAGAAGAAGCACAAAAACATCGTGACGAAATGCTTGAACAATTAGCAGATCTTGACGATGATATTATGGAAAAATATCTTGAAGGTGAAGATATTCCTTCTGACGAAATCAAGAAAGCCATCCGTAAAGCTACGTTGAACTTGGACATTTACCCAGTATTTGCTGGTTCTGCCTTCAAGAACAAGGGTGTTCAGATGATGCTTGATGGTGTTAACGACTTTTTGCCATCACCACTTGATGTTCGTCCATACAAGGCAACTGATCCTGATACAGGTGATGAAGTTGAATTGCATGCTAACGATGACGATCCATTTGCTGGTTTGGCATTTAAGATCGCTACTGACCCATATGTTGGTCGTCTAACATTCTTCCGTGTTTACACTGGTACTTTGGAAGCTGGTTCATATGTTTTGAACGCTACTAAAGACAAACGTGAACGTGTTGGTCGTTTGTTGCAAATGCATTCTAACCACCGTAAAGAGATCCCAGAAGTATTTTCTGGTGACATTGGTGCTGCCATTGGTTTGAAGAATACTACAACAGGTGATTCTTTGACATCAACTGATCGTCCATTGATCCTTGAATCTATGGAATTCCCAGAACCAGTTATTCAGGTTTCTATCGAACCTAATACAAAGGCTGACCAAGATAAGATGGATGTTGCTTTGCAAAAACTTGCTGAAGAAGATCCAACATTCAAGACTGAAACTAACCAAGAAACTGGTGAAACATTGATCGCCGGAATGGGTGAACTTCACTTGGATATCATCGTTGACCGTATGAAACGTGAATTCCACGTGGAAGCTAAAGTCGGTGAACCACAAGTTGCTTACCGTGAAACATTTACTAAACAAGTATCTGCTCAAGGTAAGTTTATCCGTCAGTCTGGTGGTAAAGGTCAATATGGTGATGTTTGGGTTGAATTTACACCAACTGAAGAAGGCGAAGGATTCTCATTCGAAAATGCTATCGTCGGTGGTGTTGTTCCTCGTGAATACATTCCTGCTGTAGAACAAGGCTTGAAAGAATCAATGGAAAACGGTATTCTTGCCGGCTATCCTTTGATCGACGTTAAGGCTAAGTTATACGATGGTAGTTACCATGATGTCGATTCTAGTGAAGCTGCCTTTAAGGTTGCTGCTTCGATCGCATTGCGTAACGCTGCTAAGGGTGGCGGTGCTGTTATCCTTGAACCAGTTATGAAGGTTGATATTGTTGCCCCAGAAGATAATTTGGGTGACGTTATGGGCCATGTTACTGCTCGTCGTGGACGTGTTGATGGTATGGAAGCTCGCGGTAACGCTGAGTTGGTACATTCATTCGTTCCGTTGTCAGAAATGTTTGGTTATGCTACAACCTTGCGTTCAGCTACACAGGGTCGTGGTACATTTACAATGACATTTGACCACTACGAACCAGTACCGAAGTCAATTCAAGCTGACATTATTAAGAAGAACGGTGGAGACCCAGACGCTGAATAATGTTTAAATAAAAGACTGTTCGAGTTTAAAAAGCTCGAACAGTCTTTTTTTGGTGTATAAAAGTAGCGATCACAGTGTGTAAAACACAGATGCCTGTGCCAAACACTAGATAAATAGATACTTGGTGTCGCGAATAAAGAAGCAGTTATCTATGTTTGAAAACTATAATAACGGTCCTTGCTATATCTATAGATAATTTCATACTCTTGATAGTCTTGATACAAGGTTGTTGCTTTGACATATTTCAATCGAAAATTAGTTGGAGTAGTGTTTAGGAATCTAAACAGTATTGATTGTTGTTTTCATAATATTATGTTATGCTCACATAGGCTAATTTTGCAGGTGGATGTGGTTGTTTAGGATTTTTGACCTAAAGTTGGCTAATTGGTAGACCATTTATTTCATGCTTTGAGAAAAAAGCATCCTTTTTCAAAAAAAGTTTCAGAAAATCCTTGATAACTCAACTTATTTGTACTACTATAGTTAAGTACCTGTTTGGACGGGTATGTCGTTTGGTATGCCACCAAACAAATATTTCGAGCTTTGATGTGAAAGGTTGCGACACACCCGGATGCTTTGCCACGGGGGCGGCGGTAATTTTCATGGAGCTAGTCTTATTTTTAAAATGGACGAAGGAGGGAACAAAATGGCAAAACAAAAAATTCGTATTCGCCTTAAAGCATACGAACACCGTATTTTAGATCAGTCTGCGGACAAGATCGTTGAAACAGCAAAGAGAACGGGTGCTGAAATTTCAGGACCGATTCCATTGCCAACAGAACGTACATTGTACACAGTTCTATCATCACCACATAAGCATAAAGATGCTCGTGAACAATTCGAAATGCGGACACATAAACGTTTGATCGACATCGTCAACCCAACACCAAAGACAGTTGATTCATTAATGAAACTCGACTTGCCTTCTGGCGTTGACATCGAAATCAAACTTTAATCAATTTTTATTTTAAATCAATTTTATTGGAGGTGTACTCATGACCACAAAAGGAATCTTAGGAAAAAAAGTAGGTATGACTCAAGTTTTCACAGAGAACGGTGAATTAGTTCCTGTTACTGTAGTGAAAGTTGATTCCAATATCGTAATGCAGATCAAGACCGTTGAAAACGATGGCTATGAAGCCGTTCAGTTGGGTTACGACGATGTGCGTGCGATCAAGGCAAACAAACCTGCTAAAGGTCATGCAGCAAAAGCAAATACTGCTCCTAAGCGCTTCGTTCGTGAAATCCGCGATGTTGAGCTGGGAGATTACAAAGTCGGTGACGAAATTCATGCAGACGTCTTCGCAGCAGGAGACAGCGTGGATGTAACCGGAACAACAAAAGGCAAAGGTTTCCAAGGTAACATCAAGCGTTGGAACCAAGCACGTGGTCCGATGGCACACGGTTCTCGTTATCATCGTCGCCCAGGTTCAATGGGTGCTATTATCAACCGCGTATTCCCTGGCAAGGTACTTCCAGGACGTATGGGTGGTAAGAAGGTAACGATTCAAAACTTGCAAATCGTTAAAGCTGATACAGATAATGGTGTACTTTTCGTTAAAGGTAACATTCCTGGCGCAAACAAGTCATTTGTTACTGTTAAAAGTACAGTGAAATAAATTAAGGGAAGGGAGGAAATACAAACATGCCTACAGTTGCATTATTTAAACAAGATGGTAGCAAAAATGGTGAAGTTGAATTAAACGAAACGATTTTTGGTATCGAACCAAACGATAACGTTGTTCGTGACGTTGTTTTGATGCAAAGAGCATCACTTCGTCAAGGAACACATGCTGTTAAAAATAGGACTGCCGTTCGCGGTGGTGGTAAGAAACCATGGCGTCAAAAAGGTACTGGCCGCGCTCGTGCTGGTTCCACACGTTCACCTATTTGGGTCGGCGGTGGTACGATCTTCGGACCAACACCACGTTCATACGCCTACAAACTTCCACGCAAAGTTGGCCGTTTGGCACTTAAGTCTGTACTTTCAGAAAAAGTTAATGATGAAAGCTTAGTTGTAGTTGATTCATTCGAATTCGAACAACCAAAAACTAAGGACTTTGCAGCATCACTTGAGAGTTTAAATGTAAACTCCAAAGTTTTAGTAGTTCTTGAAGATGACGACGTAAATGCTGCTCGTTCAGCTCGTAACCTCAAAAACGTTACTGTTCTTCCTGCAAAAGGTTTGAATGTATTAAACGTTGTTGATAGTGACAAAGTTGTCATCACAAAAGGAGCTCTTTCTCAAGTAGAGGAGGGTCTAGCATAATGGAAGCACGCGAAGTAATTTTACGTCCAGTGATCACTGAAGCATCAATGGCCGACTTGGACGACAAGCGCTATACATTTGATGTTAATACTCAAGCAACTAAGTTCCAGATCAGAGATGCTGTTGAAGAAATCTTTGATGTTAAAGTTGCTAATGTTAATGTCATGAACTTGAAAGGTAAGAAGAAACGTATGGGTCGTTACGAAGGCTACACAAAGACGCGTCGTAAGGCAATAGTTACTTTAACACCTGAATCAAAAGAAATTAAAATTTTTGAAGAAGAATAAATAAATTAGGAGGGAAACACAGTGGGGATCAAAGTATACAAATCGACCACGAATGGTCGCCGTAATATGACAACTTCTGACTTTGAAGAAATCACAAGTACTACTCCTGAGAAGTCCTTGCTTTCTTCTCAAAGCAAAACTGCTGGTCGTAATGTTTACGGTCATAAAACTGTTCGTCACCGTGGCGGCGGTCATAAACGTCAATATCGTTTGATCGATTTCAAGCGTATTAAAGATGGCGTTCCTGCAACTGTCAAAACGATCGAATATGATCCTAACCGTTCAGCTAACATTGCATTACTTGTTTATGCTGATGGGGTCAAATCCTACATCCTTGCACCAAAAGGCCTTAAAGTTGGCCAAGTAGTTGAATCTGGTGCAGATGCAGATATCAAAGTTGGTAACTCATTACCATTGATGAACATGCCTACTGGTACTGTTATTCATAATATTGAATTAAAGCCTGGCCAGGGTGGTCAATTAGTTCGTTCTGCAGGTACTTCAGCTCAGTCATTGGGTATGGAAGGCAAGTACGTTACTGTACGTTTGGCTTCAGGTGAAGTTCGTCGGATCTTGGGCACATGCCGCGCAACTATCGGTTCCGTTGGTAATGCACAACATGAATTGATCAAACTTGGTAAAGCCGGTCGTAAACGTTGGATGGGCGTTCGTCCACAATCACGTGGTTCTGTAATGAACCCTAACGATCACCCTCATGGTGGTGGTGAAGGTAGAGCTCCTGTTGGTATGCCAAGTCCTTTGTCTCCTTGGGGTAAGAAGACTGCTGGTAAGAAGACACGTTCTCGTAAAGCACGTTCAAATAAATTTATTGTTCGTGGACGTAAGAAGAAATAGTCATCTTTTAAATTAAAATGGTGACTTTATCCGAAAGGAGGATAACTCTTGAGTCGTAGTTTGAAAAAGGGACCTTTTGCTGATGAACATCTGCTAAAAAAGGTTGCAGCACAAGCTGATAATGAAAAAAAATCCGTAATTAAGACTTGGTCACGTCGTTCTACAATCTATCCTAGCTTTGTTGGTTACACGATCGCTGTTCATGATGGTCGTAAACAAGTTCCAGTTTATATCCAAGAAGACATGGTTGGACATAAGTTAGGCGAATTTGTACCTACGCGTACATTCCATGGTCACGGCACAAATGCTGATGATAAAAAGACCATCGCAAGATAATCTAAGGGAGGAAATAAAATGGCTGAACAAGTAACATCAGCAAAAGCAACTGCTCGCGTAGTTCGCATCCCTGCACGTAAGGCGCGTCTTGTGATCGATCTTATTCGTGGGAAAAATGTTGCTGAAGCACTTGGTATCTTGAAGTTCACTCCAAGATCTGGTGCTTATCTGATTGAAAAAGTTTTAAAATCCGCAATTGCCAACGCAGAAAACAATTTTGACTTAGACGCCGAAGATTTGTATGTAAGCGAAGCTTTTGTAAATGAAGGACCAACCTTGAAACGGTTCCGTCCTCGTGCTAAAGGTTCTGCTTCTCCAATCAACAAGCGTACCAGTCATATTACTGTTGTGGTATCTGAAAAATAAGGAGGGATAAGCGTGGGTCACAAAATAAATCCTACTGGATTACGTGTTGGTATTATTCGTGATTGGGAATCCAAATGGTATGCTGAAAAGGACTTTTCTTCATATCTTCACGAAGATATCCGTATCCGTGAATATATTGAAAATAAATTAGCCGACGCATCTGTCTCTACCGTAGAAATTGAACGTGCTGCAAAGCGTGTTAACATTTCTATCCATACTGCAAAACCGGGTATGGTCATCGGTAAAGGCGGTTCTGAAGTTGAAAAATTACGTAAAGAACTTAACAACTTAACTGGCAGACGTGTACACATCAACATCATCGAAATCAAGAAGCCTGATTTGGATGCTAAGTTAGTTGGCGAAAACATCGCGCAACAATTAGAAGGACGTGTAGCATTCCGTCGTGCCATGAAACAAGGTATTCAACGTACAATGCGTGCGGGTGCTAAAGGTATCAAAGTTCAAACATCAGGTCGTTTGAATGGTGCTGATATGTCACGTGTGGAACATTTCTCAGAAGGAACAGTTCCATTGCACACACTTCGTGCTGATATTGATTATGCATGGGTTGAAGCAGATACTCAATATGGTCAAATCGGTGTTAAGGTATGGATCTTCCGTGGCGAAGTTCTACCTGAAAAGAAAGATCAAAGTAAAGGAGGGGAATAGTCTATGTTAGTACCAAAGCGTGTAAAGCATCGTCGCGAATTTCGTGGTAAGATGCGTGGCGAAGCTAAGGGTGGTAAGACAGTGGCATTTGGTGATTACGGTTTGCAAGCACTTGATTCACATTGGATCTCAAACCGTCAGATCGAAGCTTGTCGTATCGCAATGACCCGTTACATGAAACGTGGTGGGAAAGTTTGGATCAAGATTTTCCCTCATAAGTCATATACTTCAAAAGGTATCGGTACTCGTATGGGTAATGGTAAAGGTTCCCCAGAAGGCTGGGTTGCACCAGTTAAACGTGGTAAGATCATGTTTGAAGTTGGTGGAGTTTCTAAAGAAGTTGCGCAAGAAGCATTGCGTTTGGCTTCACACAAACTCCCTGTTAGAACTAAAATAGTTTCTCGTGAGGAAGTAGGTGGCGAATCTGATGAAAACTAAAGAATTCAAAGATGAACTCAACAAATTAACCACTGACGAATTACTTGCTAAAGAAAAGCAATATAAAGAAGAATTGTTCAATTTGCGTTTCCAATCTGCTACAGGTCAGCTCGAAAATACAGCTCGCTTGCAAACAGTTCGGAAAGCAATTGCACGCATCAAGACTTTGCTGCGTCAAAACGAAGCTGCAAAATAAAGAATACGAAGAGGAGGCTAATCGCGCATGAGTGAAGGTCGTAACTACCGTAAAGTTTACCGTGGCCGTGTTGTTTCAGATAAGATGGACAAAACGATCACTGTCGTTGTTGAAACATACAAGTTTCATCCAGTATATGGCAAACGTGTTAAGTATTCCAAGAAATACAAGGCTCATGATGAACACAATGAAGCAAAAACGGGCGACATCGTCAAAATCATGGAAACCCGTCCATTGTCAGCTACAAAGCGTTTCCGTTTATCAGAAATAGTTGAAAAAGCTGTTGTACTTTAATCGATAAAGACAACTAAGCACTTATTCGTATTCTGATCTAATAACGAAAGGAGGTCACATAACTGTGATCCAACAAGAAAGTCGTTTACATGTTGCTGATAATTCTGGTGCACGTGAGCTTTTAGTTGTTAAAATTTTAGGTGGCTCTCGTGTTAAGACTGCTAGTGTCGGTGACATTGTGGTTGCTACTGTTAAACAAGCAACACCAGGTGGCGTTGTCAAAAAAGGCGACGTTGTAAAAGCTGTTATCGTTCGTACTAAATATGGTACACACCGTGCTGACGGTTCATACATCAAGTTTGATGAAAATGCTGCTGTTATCATCGGCGATGATAAATCACCAAAAGGCACCCGTATCTTTGGACCGGTTGCCCGTGAACTACGTGTAGGGAGCTATATGAAGATTGTTTCCCTTGCACCCGAAGTTCTATAAAACAACCGTTTATCCGACAAGGAGGTGCACAAGTAATAATGTTCATTAAAAGAAATGATAAAGTAAAAGTAATTGCTGGCAAAGACAAGGGCAAAGAAGGAGAAGTCCTTCAGGCTATTCCTGCTTTGGACCGTGTGGTTGTAAAAGGTGTCAATGTCGTTAAGAAACATCAAAAACCTTCTAATGATAATCCAAGTGGTGGTATCGCAGAAGTTGAAGCTCCGATCCATGTTTCTAACGTAATGTTGATCGATCCTTCAAACAATGAACCAACACGTGTTGGCTTCAAGGTAGAAGATGGCAAAAAAGTCCGCGTTTCTAAAAAAACCGGTGAAATTATCTAAACCTAACAAGGAAAGGAGGAACATTTTTTCATGGTTAACCGTTTAAAAGAAAAATACACAAACGAAATCGTTCCATCAATGATCGATAAATTCAATTATTCATCAATCATGCAAGCACCTAAAGTTGAAAAAATCGTGATCAACATGGGTGTGGGTGACGCAGTAAGCAACGCTAAGATCCTTGACGAAGCTGTTGAAGAATTGACTTTGATCTCAGGTCAAAAGCCAGTTGTTACAAAGGCTAAAAAATCAATCGCTGGTTTCCGTTTACGTGAAGGTATGCCGATTGGTGCCAAAGTTACATTACGTGGTACACGCATGTATGACTTCTTAGACAAGTTGGTTTCTGTTTCATTACCACGTGTGCGTGACTTCCATGGTGTAAGTAAGCGTGCCTTTGACGGCCGTGGTAACTATACTCTTGGTGTCCGTGAACAATTGATTTTCCCTGAAATTGATTTTGATAATGTCAGCAAGGTTCGTGGAATGGATATCGTTATCGTTACAACAGCAGATACTGATGAAGAATCCAAGGAATTGTTGTCACAACTTGGAATGCCATTCGCTAAATAAGGAGGTTACAAACTTGGCAAAGAAGTCACAAATTGCAAGAAACCAACGTCCTGCTAAATACTCGTCACGTGAATATACACGTTGCGAACGTTGTGGACGTCCACATTCTGTTTATCGCAAATTTAAATTATGCCGTGTTTGCCTACGCGAACTTGCCCATAAAGGTCAGATCCCTGGCATGAAAAAGGCTAGTTGGTAAACCATAATATACAGTAAAAGGAGGCAAACAACATGGCAATGACCGATCCAATTGCAGACTTTTTAACTCGTATTCGTAATGCCAACATGGCAAGACATGAATCAGTTGAAATTCCTGCTTCAAAAATCAAAAACGGTATGGCTGATATTCTTAAGAATGAAGGCTTCGTCCGTGATGTTGAATACATCGATGACAACAAACAAGGCATCATCCGTGTGTTCTTGAAATATGATAAAAATAACGAACGTGTTA
>DXAP01000175.1 GCA_019116985.1 Candidatus Ligilactobacillus excrementavium
TTTTCTAAATCTGCTAGATTTTCTTCAAAGGTTGCTTCTTTTTTTTCTTCATTCATCATCTTTTTCCTCCTTAGTGTCTAAGATCTTGGCACTAGCTGTTCCATCTACCAGGTGTAAAACAACCGTATCGTTAACTGACAGATCCTTAACACTTTTAGAAATTTTTCCACCTTGACTAATATAAGAGTAACCTCGTCCCATTACAGATAAAGGACTCAAGGCATTTAATTTGCCCGCTGAGCGCGCAAGCTCATTATTCTGCTTAATTATATATTGCTTCATATTCTGTTGCAGTTGCTTGTAATCCATAGCAAGTGCGTTTTTAGTTTGTATGATCCTAGGTTGCGGATCAACCAACTTTAATCTATTTAATAATTGTAGTTGAGTGCTTTTAGCCTGAGATAATTTTTGTTGGAAGGCAGCATCACGTTTGGAATTTAAAAAATCTAATTTCTGCAAATATCCTTCATATAATCGAGCAGGTGCTTTAAAAATATATGAATCAGTCTGTTGAGACACTCTACGTTCATTTCGGTCTAAATTAGTTTTCATAGCTTGGATCAAACGTAATCGTTGCTGTTTTAATTTTAATATTTCGTCAGCACGTACAGGTGTTGCCAGCTCAGCCGCAGCTGTCGGAGTTGGAGCCCTTAAATCAGCCACCAAATCAGCAATCGTTGTATCAGTCTCATGTCCTACTGAAGAAATCACAGGTATTTTAGTAGCAAAAATTTCTCGCGCAACTTTCTCTTCGTTAAACGGCCACAAATCCTCGATCGAGCCACCACCACGACCAATAATTACTGTATCAAAGTCACCATGTTGAGTCACTTCTTTTAAGCGGCCCACAAGTGAATCAGCAGCCTGATCACCTTGTACAACAGCTGGGAATAACACTAACTGTGCGATCGGATAGCGCCGTTTAACAGTTGTCATTATATCTCGAATAACCGCGCCAGACGGGCTGGTGATCACAGCAATTTTTTGGGGGAAACGTGGTATTTCTTTTTTTTCAACAGAAAAAAGCCCCTCAGCAGACAGCTTCTTTTTTAATTGTTCATATGCTTCATACAACGCACCTACCCCGTCTGGCTGCATACTTTCAACGTTGATTTGATATGTACCATTGGGCTCATATAAATCGACACGTCCGACTAGGAGTACCTTCATTCCTTCCTCAGGGATAAATTTAACTCGTTTAAAATTAGACTGAAACATCACTACATTAATTTTAGCATTATCATCTTTAATACTAAAATACTGATGTCTTGGACGTAAGCGAAAATTAGAGATCTCGCCGGTCAGAAAAACTTTTTGCAAGTACGGATCAACTGTAAATTTTTTATGTAAATAACGTGTCAAAGCGGTAACCGTTAAGTATTTGTCTGTTGTCAATTTTCCAGCTCCTTTTTTCACAAATTCAATCGTTTATTAATATCAGCATTACACTAGTCATAAAAAACATTACCAATCATTTTTCACGTCAACCAAACGATCAAGATGCATCCACATCATCATTTAAAATTCATGACTGTTAAATAGGACAATAGTACTACTTCCAACGATCACAACTCTTTTATCTGCTGATCTAACTTCATCTTCTCTAATGCAATGTCATGATTTTATCCGACCTACAAGTTACTGAGGTCAAGACATCCAAAAAACATCGACCATTATTGGATAGATGAAACGCACCAGTGCTTTTATTTAAATCTATTACTTAATTTAAATGCCTTACAAAGAATATTTACTACTAATTTTAGCACATCATCAAATACAAAACTATTCTCATAAATTAGTTTGATATTAAGTATTAGTACGTAGTGTCAGAGGATGAAAAGCCTTTACAAAGACTGACCCAAAAAATTCACAAAATTAAAAAGCCTGAACAGTGACAAGCACTATCTCAGACTTAACAAATTGCTATAAGAGGTTCGATAAAACACCATTAATAAAACGTCGTGACTTATCATCGCTAAATGCTTTAGCGAGCTCGAGTGCCTCATTTAAAGCCACCTTATCAGGCGTCTCACTTTCAAACTTAATTTCGTACGTCGCTAATCTCAAAATCAATAAATCAGTTTTATTCAATCGATCAAGTGACCATTTAGAACTCAAATGTTCTGCAAGCAACGCATCAATTTCTGATTGGTGTTTTAAAACACCTTGAACTAAAGTCCGCATATATTCTGGAACGATTTCCAAGTCAAATTCATCTACAGCAATTTGTTGGCAAACCGTATCAGGATCTGCGTCCAAATTGCTTTGCAAAGCAAATAACACTTGAAAAGCACCTTGGCGTACCATATGCCTTGTTGTAGCCATTACTTATTTTCCTCTTTTTCTTCTCCAAATATATTGTTTGGATCAACAGTTGCCTCTACTTTTTCAGGAACAACACCTTGAACATGAACATCAACTGAAGCCAGCTGTAAGCCAGTCATAAACAAAACTTGTTGTGAGACTTTATCTTGGATTTCAGAAGCCACTTTAGGCACAGAAACTCCATAATTCAAGAAAACATTAACATCAACTTTTAATTCGTTTTGTGCTGCGCCTAATTTAACACCTTGCTTACGATCTTGACGCCCGAATAATTTCGAAAAACTATTGGCAATTGATCCATGCATTGAATAAACGCCTTCAACTTCACTGGCTGCGATCCCGATAATTACTTCAACGACCTCAGGTGCGATCTTAATTTCTCCCAGGTCTGGTTGGCTGCTGGTTAAAACAATGTTGTTTTCGTCAGACATGACTAACCTCCTTATAAATTAAGCACGCGAAATATAAGTTCCGTCGACAGTATTAATAGTTAACATGTCTCCTTCATTAACGAAGAAAGGAACTTGGACTACCAAACCAGTTTCCATCGTTGCTGGTTTAGATCCCCCAGAAGCAGTATCACCTTTAATACCCGGTTCAGTGGCAGAAACTTCCAAGTCAACAGTATTAGGAAGTTCGACACCTAAAGTTTCACTACCATACATGATGACACTGACAACAGTATTTTCCTTCAAAAATTTTAGTTCGTCTTTGATCGTTTCTTCTGGTAATTCAAGTTGTTCATATGTTTCTGTATCCATGAACACATAGTTGGTACCATCGGCATAAAGATATTGCATCTTTTTACGATCGATTTGCGCTTGATTAATTTTTTCCCCACCACGGAATGTTTTTTCCTGAATAGCACCAGTCCGTAAGTTCTTTAATTTTGAACGAACGAAAGCTGAACCTTTACCAGGCTTAACGTGTTGAAATTCAACAACGCGCCATAATCCACCATCAATTTCAACTGTTAACCCAGTTTTAAAATTATTTACTGAAATCATTTAAATATAATCCTCCTTGGCAAATGCCGTTTAAGTACATATAAATTATGCTACGCAATCAAAAAGCTATTACTCTTTATTTTCACGTGGATCAATTGCTTTGTCAAGTTAACACGGCTTTAACAAAGCAAAAACAATTAAAAAATCAACTCTTATATCTCTAACAAATCTTTATTAGCATGAGTTAATAATTCATATCCATGTTCCGTCACTAAAATATCATCTTCAATTCTAATGCCAGCAACACCCGGAAGATAAATTCCCGGTTCGATCGTAATAATTTCTCCTGGTTTTATTATATCTGGGAATCTTTTGCCAATATCTGGTGACTCATGAATATCCAAACCGATCCCATGACCCATGCCATGGTTAAAATACTCACCATAACCAGCTTTTTCGATTATTGATCGACCAATTTGATCGAGGTGTGCACCTGTAACACCCGGAGCAACTGCATCAATTGTGGCCTGTTGTGCCTGTAATACTAGTTGATAGATATCTTTTACTTGCTTACTTTGCTTACCCAAACTAAATGTTCGCGTAACATCTGAAGTATATCCAGAAACAAAATAGCCATAATCTAAAGTGATCAAATCACCCTGAGTAATTTGACGAGTAGTTGCAGTTCCATGCGGCCAAGTAGTGTGTTCACCGCTAGCCACGATCGTTTCAAAAGACTGCGTGGACGCTCCATTCTTTTTCATGAAATAATCTAGATCATTAGCAATATCCAATTCTGTCTGACCAGATTTTAGTTGGTCGATCACAAAATCAAAGCCCTTATCTGCTAATGCACAGCTTTTTTTAATCAAAGCTATTTCGTATTCATCTTTAACAGCTCTTATTCGTTCAACGATTCGATCAAAAGGAACAATGTCACACTCCGCAGTTTCATCCAAAAAATCATAAGAAGCAAAATCAATAGTATTTTCAAACCCAATTGCTGCCAAATGATTGCTAACTGCAATATCGCAAGCAACTTGTAAATAATCCCGTGTGATCTCTGCTTTCCAATCAGGATTCTCCGTCTTTATTTGTTGTTCAAAACGAGAATCAGTAATCAAAAATTTATCATTTTCTGTAATCAAAAGAACTCCGGCATCACCGGTAAAACCACTTAAATAATAAATATTTAACGGGTCAGTGATTAAAAAGCCGTCTATTTTTAACTGAGCGAATTTCTTTTGTAAGTTGGAAACCCGATTAGTATTCATTTATGATCAGACCTTTCATTTAATTTATATTTTAGTATATCAAAAGTTGATCCACATGACATTTTATGGAACAGAGTTCTTTGAATTTACACCCATATTTTAAGATTAAAAAACCGGAACCCCACAAGTGGAATCCCGGCATTAATAGCGTGAAAATTATTCAGCTGTAGGATAAACCGAAACTTGTTTCTTGTCACGGCCCTTACGTTCAAATTTTACAACACCTGCAGTAGTTGCAAATAATGTGTCATCCCCGCCAATTTTAACGTTCATACCTGGATAGATATGTGTACCACGTTGGCGATACAAAATTGAACCACATGTGACAGTTTGACCATCGGCACGTTTTGCACCCAAACGCTTAGCCTTTGAGTCACGACCGTTAGATGTCGAACCTCCCCCTTTATGATGGGAGAAGAATTGTAAATTCATTAACATAACACGAACACCTCCTGGTTAATTATTCATCTTCAATAGTTATATAATCTTGATAGTTATCCGCTATGCTACGCATTCCTAACTCAAAGCTATTTAACAAAAGCTGAACAGCCGAGTTATTAGTCTGATTTAAGTTAACGTTGACCTTGAGGTATCCACCATTTTTTTCATCTGAAACGACCTGTGGCTTAACCAAAGCCAACTGTTCCAAACTATTAACAGTGTTGATTGCTAACACAGACACCGCAGCACAGACAATATCATATCCGTATTCTCCAGAATCAGCATGTCCTTTAAGTAAAAAACCGCAAAATGCATTATCATTATACAAAAAACGTGTTTTGATCACAGAACATGCCACTCCCTTAAATTAATTTAGGCATTAATTGCATCGATAACAACCTTTGTATATGGTTGACGATGACCTTGTTTTGAGTGAGAACCTTTTCTGCGCTTATACTTGAAAGTCACAACTTTCTTCTCACGGCCCTGTTTTTCAACAGTACCAGTAACACTAGCACCATCTACAACTGGTGTTCCAATGACAGTCTTTTCACCGCCAACTAAAACAACATCATCAAATGTAACCTTGTCACCTGCATTAGCAGCTAACTTTTCAACATAAATCGCTTCACCGGCTTCAACTTTATATTGTTTACCACCTGTTTTAATAATTGCGTACATCAATATGCACCTCCTTGTAATTGACTTAGACTCGCCGTAATGTAGTGATCCATTTAAATAAAATGAATACTTGAACTTAAAACGTGCGGTTGTAGTTGTGGCAGGCACAAATACAACGTACTAATATTATCAGAAATAAAAACTTGAGTCAACATATTTTATTAAAGGTCTTTCTTTGTTTTCTTGTATATTTAGCTGCAGAACTGAAACTATAGATTAGTTAAGAGTTAAGTGATTTACTCAGATAGGTTTTAATTCGTTGAGGTTTCACGTGCTCGGGCACAGTCTAGGTACTGTAACGGTATTATAAAAGAGGGATAGTACTACGAAAATTAGAATTGGTTTATTTATGTAATAGAAAGTAGAACAATTTACTTTAAGTTTTCACTTAAAAGATAGTGTGCACACGCATGAGATGCCCTTGTCAATTAGTATAATGACCGACAAGTCCCACACATTACTTAAGATAAAAAGAAATACTTAATACTAGCAAAAATTACATCTATCTGCCTTTTTATCCCTTGAATTGTCAAATTAAAGCAACACTTTACCAAAATAACCCCCGTAAATCCAAAAGTAGGAATGCTGTAATATCAGCATTCCTACGGGTTTAACTTCTATTTTAAATTCATACTTTATGATCCGGGAGAGATTCGAACTCTCGACAATTCGCTTAGAAGGCGAATGCTCTATCCAGCTGAGCTACCGGACCAACAACAAATTACATTATATGCTAGATGTAGATATTATGTCAAACACAATTTTTAAATTATAACTTAAAATGTCAAAAGCTATTTATTATAATTCAAAAACAAGTAGTGTCTAATTTTTCCCGTATATTTTTTATCAAAAAATAAGCACTGGATTTTAGAGGGTCCCTTAACATAGAATAATTATTTACGGGTCTAAACTTTATAAGTGATGAACGCTTATGTAATTATTTTTTTATACTGTACAAAATGTTTATATGTCAAAAAGTCGGCTCAAAATTAAATAGCCGACTAATGGTTTATTGTTTTGCTGGCTATAGGGGGTGCCAGCTTGGTTAATTTAGCATAAATTTTCTTTTATAAATAATTGTGCAAAATAAAAAATAAACCCACCCTATCTTTAAGGTGAGCTTGTAGAGAATCGTCGTACACATCCTCTTCTCTCTTACAAACATATTATAAAACTTAATAACTTATATTTCTACTAGTTTCCTAATTTTATATAAAATTATCACTATTATCTATTAATCTTTTACTTATCGTATACCGCTTTTGCAAATTTACATAAAAACTATAACGCCTTTTTTAAGAGCTGTCATTTCCAAACCAACGTGTGATTCATTGGCCTTTCGTACAATTTATGGTCTGAAGAGTTATTTATAGAATTATAAAAGAACCCGAAAAATTCACATCTTAAAAGGCCCGAAGCCAACGACTTTAGGCCTTTTAGATATTCAATACGCAAACATTTCTAAGAAATGCTTTTCGATTTGTGTCCCCGAAAATTGTAAATCAACCAATCCAAACTTAATATACATATGCCAAGCGTGTATTAAAGCATCTTTTTGATGTCGAAAATAAGAATTTTCAATTTGTTGATTTAAAATTAAATAAAGAGTATTAAATGACTTGCTTGGCCACTTATTTTTCATAGCATTCAACTCTTCGTCAGTCAGCAAAAATTTATCAATGATATTTTGTTGGCTAGCTACAAGTAAAAAACGACAAAGTCCATTACAATAATTATCCAAAATAACTGTCTGATCTCCACCCCGTGAATTTAACATCAACTCACTAATGGATAATAACAGATCAGTATAAAGAACAGCAACCTGTTCTTTTTCTGAAAAATCTGTCCTTTTTAAATAAGATGGCAACATACTGTTTCTAGCCCGAATACTCATCTCATGAACGTTCACGAAACTAACCTTCTTTAATTAAAATATCTAGGATCCACTTGTATCTCAAGTGTATTTATATTATCCAAGTACCAATCCCGAATAAAATCATAGTTGAACAGTAAATCAAACCAAGAAAGTGTTGCTTCTCGATCTTTCACATTTATTGCCCATTGTTCTTTCTTATTACCAATCAATTGATGTTCAGTTCCAAAAGTAACCACCAAGTCAGATTTCAAATCTAAAATTGCTTCTCCCTTTGGACCTGTCTGTAGCATATACCCCGCACGTGAAGCAACAACGAATAATTTATCCAATGCTTCTTGGGGTATATCCGATTTAATTATTGCATAAACTGCCGAATTAGATTGATCTAAAATATTAAAATCAACATCAAAGCCAAAATCTTCTTTGAAGAATTCCCCCATTTTGATCAACAGCAAAACAAATTTTCTAACTGTCGGGTAAACAAATTTTTCATGATAGTTTTCAACTAATAAAGAAGTAATCGCCGCCGCATTAAATTTAACAATATGTTTAGCGAAGTTTAAGTAAAATAACTGTGCTCCAGTTTGTTTTTCAACGTAATAAGCCCCACCCTCATTTACAGGATCAACTTGAAATACAAAATACCCTTGATTATTAATACCAGGGAATTCTTGATATAATTCATGGTTATGATCACTTGATTGTAATATTAATTGGTCACTATTATGTTGCTGTAATAATCTACTGAGAAAAATTAAGTAAAAATCAGACCTACTATACTGTTGTGGAAAAACCAAAAAAGCAGAATTTAAACGATAGCTGATCAGTTGCATGGCTGAATCCAATAATTCATGTGGATCTGAAGTATTTATTAAACGATCCAATAATTCTGTGAATGCTATACCTGAATTTAAGCTATCTTTAAGCTGTTCATTATAATTTTGCAGTCGTGCAGAGGTACTAATAACATTTTCTTGTTTGAAAGTATCAACGCTTCCATCTGGTTGAAAAATAACAGTTTTACTTTGCTCCTTATTCATCAGCATTCACCTGCCCTTGAATGGTAACTAAGTTTGCAATATAGTCACGATACAAAACTTGATTTTTTGCTTCAAAATTTTCAAAGCTACCAAATTTTGCCACTATACTTTGCTTTTCATAACTCAATAATGTATCTTCTTTTGACAATTCCAAAATACGGCTTTCATTTTGTCTAATCTGCTGGTAAGCATTATTTGAGGTTTCATCAACCTCCGTTAATTTGCTTAACTGATCGATCAAATTTTGTTTTTCTTCTTTTTGCCGATTAGCTTCCCATGGCATAACTTTTTCTTGCGAGATCTGTTTGATCTGGGAACGTAAATCAGCTTTCTTTTCATC
>DXAP01000176.1 GCA_019116985.1 Candidatus Ligilactobacillus excrementavium
ATCATGATCAACATACCCAAAAGAACATAAGTTGGGTTAGTAGAAATTGTGCCAGCAAATAAGTATGCAAAGTTCATCACAACTCCAAAAAAGGCAGCGGCTGTGGTTAAAGTACCAAGTAACAAACCAAGGCCAACTAACAACTCACCCCAGGCGACCATGAAACTGAAAACATTGATATTAGGCATAACGAAACTTTTCAAGAAAGGTGTGTACCAGCCCACAGCTTGTGCACCGTGAGGATCCATAACAGGATTGGCGATAGCGTTTGCAACAAAGCCCTTAGCACTGAAGCCGCCAGTGACCTTGCCAACACCATCTATCAACCATTGGAAACCTAACCATAAACGAATAACTGTGATCACCCACATACCACTTTTACTACTGCGTAACCATTTAACCATAAGTAATTCCTCCTAAATAAATTAAAATAAATTGCTGTTACAAAATTATAGTAGCACACAATATGATTTAACAAAATATAAATTTATTATTACAATTGCTATTTTGAATGAAATATCGGTGATCAATTGGGATGGAAAGACTGGTGCTAAAGGAAATTAATAACTTTTTATTTATTTGTGAAAAAATTTATTTTTTTAATTCAGTAAGGATAAAATATTTTTAAAAGATTTTATCCACAATCTATAAAAATTATACATTATGCTTTTGATGGCTTATTTAAAGAGATTTACACTTTAGCTATAACCTTAAGTTATGATTAAAAACAATAAAATGTTACCGTTTTCCTAAAGCGACGTGTACAATAATGATTGTGAAAGGGAGTTAAAACTTTTAGCGAAAAATGTCCGGACATAATTTCGTTAGTGAGTGTGTATACAAGGAGGAAACATTATGGCTCAGAAGTATTTATTAGCGATCGATGAAGGTACAACAAGTACCCGTGCGATCATTTTTGATCATGACGGCCAAAAAGTTGCAGAATCCCAAAAAGAATTTAGACAATATTTTCCCAACCCTGGTTGGGTAGAACATGATGCAAACGAAATTTGGAATTCGGTTCAGTCGACAATTGCAAACGCTTTTATCAATTCTGGTATCAAACCAGATCAAATCGCAGGAATTGGGATCACTAACCAGCGTGAAACTTCAGTGATCTGGGATAAGAAAACTGGACTGCCGATTTATCATGCAGTTGTTTGGCAATCACGTCAGACTGCTCCATTAGCCAATAAAATCATCGCTGATGGATATAAGGATATGATCCACGAAAAAACTGGTTTGATCCCTGATGCATATTTCTCAGCTACTAAGATCCGTTGGATTTTAGATCAGGTACCTGGAGCTCAAGAGAGAGCAGAAAATGGTGAGTTGTTGTTTGGTACGATCGATACTTGGCTTGTCTGGAAACTAACGGGTGGTAGAGCTCACGTTACTGATTATTCTAATGCAAGTCGGACAATGTTATTTAATATTTTCGACTTAAAATGGGATGATGAGATCCTAGATCTGTTAAACATTCCAGCAACTATGTTGCCAGAAGTTCGTTCTAACTCTGAAGTTTACGGAAATACGATCGATTACCACTTCTATGGTAGTCAAGTTCCAATTTCAGGCATGGCTGGTGACCAGCAATCTGCTCTAGTCGGGCAGTTAGCTTTTGAACCAGGAATGGTTAAAAACACTTATGGTACAGGTGCTTTTACGGTTATGAATACAGGGACCAAGCCAAAACTTTCAGCTAACAATTTATTGACAACGATTGCATATGGCATCGATGGCCAGGTCAACTATGCGCTTGAAGGAAGTATTTATGTGGCTGGTTCGGCTATTCAGTGGTTACGTGATCAAATGGAAATGGTTGAAGATGCACCAGAATCAGAACAAGCAGCAAATGATTCTTCCAGCAATAATGAAGTATTTGTGGTACCGGCTTTTACCGGTTTAGGTGCTCCGTACTGGGATTCAGATGTTAGAGGTGCGGTATTCGGCTTAACACGAGGGACTTCAAGGAACGATTTTATTAAGGCAACTTTACAATCATTAGCCTATCAAAGTCGCGATGTAGTTGATACGATGCAAAAAGATACAGGGATCGAGATACCTAAGCTAAAAGTCGATGGTGGTGCCGCTAACAATAATTATCTCATGCAATTCCAAGCTGACATTTTAGGAACTGAGATCGATCGGGCCGCTAATCTTGAAACAACAGCTTTAGGTGCAGCATTCTTAGCTGGTTTAAGTATCGGATTTTGGAACAGTGTTGACGAGATCAAGAAGATTCAAACAGGTGGTAAGCTCTTTAAACCTGAAATGAAAGCTGCTGAACGAGAAACATTATATTCAGGTTGGCAGTCTGCGGTCTCTGCAGCACAAACTTTCTCATTCGAGCCATATTTTGATGAGGAAAATCAATAACAGGAAACAAATATTTTAAAAATTAAAATTATATAATATAAAGGAGAGAACTTTATGTCATTTTCAATCGAAACAAGAAAGCAAGAAATCGCTAATTTAAAAAACGAACAGCTTGATTTGTTGATCGTTGGTGGTGGTATTACAGGTGCTGGGGTTGCGCTTCAAGCAAGTGCAGCTGGTATGAAGACAGCCTTGATCGATATGCAAGACTTTGGCGCAGGGACATCTTCACGCTCAACTCGTTTGGTCCATGGCGGTATCCGTTATCTGAAGAATTTTGATGTTCAAGTTGTTTCAGATACAGTTAAAGAACGTGCTGTCGTACAACACATTGCTCCACATATGACACAGGCAGACCCAATGTTACTACCTATCTATGATGAAAAAGGTACAACATTTACAATGTTTTCTGTAAAAGTTGCGATGGATCTGTATGATCATTTGGCAGGTATCGAAGGCGACTCTCCATTGACCAGATATGCTAACTATACTATCGACAAGGATGAAGCCTTGAAACGTGAACCGCAATTAAACCCAGAAAACTTAGAGGGTGCTGGCGTTTACTTGGATTACCAAAACAATGACTCACGTTTGGTACTGGAAAACATCAAGAAGGCTCATGACGAAGGCGGAGTAATGCTTAGCCGTATTAAATGTATCGAAGTTTTGCATGATGCTAACGGTGTGGTCAAAGGAGCTCGTGTTAAAGATCTCTTAACAGGCGAAGAATTTGATATTAAAGCTAACGTTGTGCTCAATGCGGCCGGTCCATGGTCTGACGAAGTTCGTGCAACAGATTCTAAGAGTTCTAAGAAATCACAAATGCGCCCAACAAAAGGTATTCACTTAGTTGTTGATCAATCAAGATTGAGTGTTCCACAGCCAACATACTTTGGTTCAGGTACAGATGACGGTCGTATGATCTTTACGATCCCACGGGAAGGTAAGACCTACTTCGGTACAACTGATACTGACTACGAAGGTGATTTAGAAAATCCTAAGGTAGATATGTCAGACGTTGATTATCTGTTAAACATTATCAACAAAAAATATCCAAGTGCTCATTTGACACTTGACGACGTTGAATCAAGTTGGGCAGGTATCCGTCCATTGGTTGCTGCTGACGATGAAGGCGAAGAAGAAGTTGATGCAGTTTCGGGTGCTAGTGATGCTGGCGATACATCAGCTCCATCCGCAGTTTCTCGTGGTAGTTCCTTGACAAAGGCTGACGATGGTTTGATCACATTAGCTGGTGGTAAACTAACAGACTATCGTGTAATGGCTAACGGTGCTATGGAAATGGTCGCTGATACATTGAGCAACTCATTCAACGAAGATTTCGAATTGAAAGACTCTGCAGAGATCAAAGTTTCTGGTGGAGATTTCGATTCAGACCATGCTGAAGATGCCTTGGATAAGATCGCCGAGGAAGGTGTTAAAGTTGGTTTGTCTAAAGATGAAGCACATGAGATTGCAAGTCTTTATGGTTCAAACGCTCGCAATATTTTCCAACGTGCTAAAGTTCTCCAACCAACAGAAGGTTTAAGCTTGGCAGAAACTGCTGCTTTAAATTACTCACTTGATGAAGAAATGACATTATCACCAGTTGATTACCTCATGCGTCGGACATACCATATCCTATTTAAAGATGATAGTTTGGACAAAGTTGCACCAGCTGTTATGAAAGAAATGGCTAAATACTTCGACTGGGATGATGAAGAAATAGCACGTCAACAAAAAGAATTAGACGATGTAATTAACGAATCTGAATTAGTCGATTTGAAAGCAAAGGTTAAGGCTGGAAAATAATTATTTAACTCAAATAATTGAGTGATTTTATGATAGAGAGAAATTTGTGATTTGAAAAATCATTAGGTAAAGGTGGATAATTAATTGGTTGCAATTAGGTATTGTTCGAAGTCAGGTAATACAAAAAAGGTTGCAGACCTTTTAGGCGAAAAATTAGGTGTTAAGGCTGCTTCTGTTGAGGAACCTCTTCCAGCAAAAGTTGATAAACTTTATCTTGGTGGGGCAGTTCACGGAAAGATGTACGCAGAATTAAAAGATTTTGCTGCTCAACTTGATCCACAGCAAGTTGGTGAAGTCTATATGTTTGGAACTTCTGGTGGTGTTTTCTCGATCAAAAGAGAATTAACGGCTGCTTTGAAAGAAAGTGGAGTTAAAATCGGAAAAGAATCAATGTTCTTACATGGCTTTGCTCCTAAGATCAAGGCTGAATTAAACGATAGCCAACTTGAAGAAGTAGATAAATTTGTTTCTGCAACAAGTAAATAAGGTCTAAAAATTTTTCTGACAACACTTTAAAGGCGATAGTGAAACAAAAGATGTTTTGAAGCTGATCTGTAACGATGATCGTGTTATTTTGGGTCATGGCAAAGCGAGGAATTAGAATAAGGTTCGTTGTTACAGTAGGGTTTCAATCTTTTGGAACACATTTATGGGCCGTCGGTTTACCCCATTTAATGGGATAGATTGACGGCCCTTTTAGGGTTGGACAGTTAGTTTTGTCCCAGTTTCATTTTTGACTGAAAAAGGATATTAAAAAAGCAGTAAGTACAAAATTAAATCGTACTTACTGCTAAACGCTTTAAGTGATGGGCGGCCAGGGGCTCGAACCCTGGACCCACGGATTAAGAGTCCGTTGCTCTACCAACTGAGCTAGCCGCCCATGAGTGTTTTACGTAACACCAACAACAATTATATTAGCAATAAATTGAAATGAATGCAAGCTTTTTTTTGCATTCAAGTATAAAAAAATGGGCTAGGGTCAGCGATCTGCATGATTATTTTGGTACATGTCAATACTGTTCAACTTATACATTTATTATACTTGCTTTTAAGAGCTGAATAAGTAATTTCGGACATATACTTATTATCGTGTCTACGTTGGTAGAATATCCCCTCAGAATGCATACAATTTTCAGTGTTTCAGAATAAATGTAATGGTGATCGTCCATTGATAAGTAGATAAGACTGTGTAGGTGTTTGCTAGTTAAAAGTTGAGTATTTTAAAGTTTAAGCGATCATTTTTATTGTTTAAGTGCGATGATCTCATCACACCAGTCCGCGGCAAGCTCTACGTCATGAGTAATGATCGCAATGATCACATCGGTTTGTTTTAACATTCTCAACAATGTACCAAAGCGTTGCATATTTGTATAATCTAAACCGCTAGTCGGTTCATCAAAAATAAGTAATTTTTTGCCGGATAAAAGGGCTGATGCAATTGCTACACGTTGTTTTTGCCCATCTGATAAACTCATTGGATGGCGCTTTGCCAAAGCAGTTAAATTTAGCTGCTCCAATACTTTTTCCTTCCATTCAGGGTGTTTGGCATTTAATGAGACTTCTTCATTAACGGAATCACTAAACAGCTGATAGTTAGTATTTTGCATAACTAAGAAGCTTTTTTTCCGTAATTCTTTAGCAGAAATCAATTTTTCCTGCCACAAGATTTTTCCTCCCAGTGGTTTTAACAGACCGGTCAGCGTTTTAGCCAGAGTGGTTTTACCAATACCATTTTTTCCTGTGATCCCGATGATTTTATGGGGGTCAAGCCCGATTCCTAAATTGGTTTGGACAGTTGTTTTTTTATAACCAATGGTTAAATTTTTGGTGTGGAGCAAGTAGTCATTTTTTAAGTCTTGATGAGTTTGTTTTTTCTTCTCGATGGCTTGTTTTTTACTCGATAGATCCGTTGCTCGTAGCCCTAAATCTGCAAGTTTGTTATTGCTTAATGCTCTAAACTCCGTATTTGTCCATTCTTTTATGACTTGACCACTATCGAATAATACATAACGATCAACGAAGTTTAGTGTCCAAGCTAAACGGTGCTCTGTCAAAATAATGGTGGTACCATCTGCTTTTTTTTGCTTGATATTTTCTTGTAAACGACTGATCGCCTCTTTGTCTAAATTACTGCTAACTTCATCAAGTACGAGCACTTGAGGGTCTAAGACGGTCGCTGAAGCCATCGCAATTTGTTGCTTTTCTCCACCCGACAAACTGAAAATATCACGGTCTAATAAGTGTTCAATATGAAACTTTTGAGCTGTTTTTGTGACTTTTTTGTTTATTTTTTCAGGTGCCATCCCGATGTTTTCGAGAGGAAGGGCTAGTTCCGAACTCGTATTGGCGGTAAAATGTTGTGTTTTAGGATTTTGAAAAACACTCCCAACAACTTGTACATAGTCTTTGATCGAGGTTTTGCCCGCACTCAAATTATAAGTTTTGACCTCTCCTGTCAGTTCTCCTTCGATATAATTAGGGGCTAACCCATTCAGCAAGCGACTAAAGGTCGTTTTCCCACTCCCGCTTTTCCCACAGATCAACACGCACTCTCCAGGATGTACGGCTAAATTTATTTCTTTTAAAAAAACGTTATCTGTGTGTAAAAATTGAAATGAAGCTTTGGTACTTTTAATTGCCTGGGCTGTCATAAAAAACCTCCTAGAGTAAAAATAAGGGGAAGTGTGCTTGCTGTTAGATAAATATAGTCAAATTTGGTCATTTGTAGTTGAATCAATGATGTTTGTTTACCTGGCATACTTAAGCCCTTAGTTAAAGCGGCGATCGTTAAATCTTGTGCGACCTGACTGGCATTCATTAATAAAGGGATCAAAATAAATTCAAAGGTTTGTCGTGGTTGTTTAATAAATGAGAGAACACCACGTTCAATTCCACGAAAGGCCATTGCATTTCTTATCTGCTGGTAATCTTGTTGAATTGTGGGGAAAAAACGAAAGAAAACTGCAAAAGTAACGGTAAAGAATTTGGGAAAATGCCATTTTTTGAATAAACTGATCCATTCACCCAAAGAGGTGAATTTGATGGCGTAAATACCGACTATCATACCAGGGATCAGCTCCCTAAAACCGTTGGAAACCATTGAAAGCGGGTAAAGAAGTATGGGAGACGTGATCTTTGGTAATAAGAAAAATGTGGCCAGTAACTGTAATATATAAATCATGGAGATCCCGATACCCCAGTAAAGCTGGCGTGTAAGAAAAAAAGGTATTATTAAAATAATGACCGTAATGATCTCCATTAAGATACTGCCATCCAAAAATAACACAAGTTGAGAAATGATCAGTAAGTAAAGAATAGTTCGCGGGTCAAATCGCCACTTCATTAGACGATCCCTGCTTTTATGAAATGCTTTTTCAACATTTTTTGACCGAATAGACCACCAATGATCGCTGCAATGATAAGTGAGACAAAAGCAAGGGCACCAGTATAATTAGAAATACTTTCGAACAAGTTTTGGATATATGAGGCATCTTTGCCGCGTTCCTTTAAATTAGCTACGTAGCTATCCGGACTAAAGAGTAATTGAATGATCGGACCAGTCGTGTTGAAGGAAAAAATCACATAACTAAGTAATAAACCAATTTTGCTTTTGTATTTAAAAATATAGGCGATCACGTCTGCTAATACCGCAGCGACCACACTTGGCACTAGAGCAAATGGAAAAAGGCCACTTAAGAAAAAGAAGAGACCTAAGACGCTACCCATGATCGTAATTGCACCAAATTTAGGAACCTTAGCGACCATCAACATAAAGACTGCTCCGGTCATTAAGGCCGACATCGCCGGAGAATAGGAGTAAGAGTAGCCGGGGACGATCACTACGACTAGCATTTCAGCTACTCCTACCAAAATAAAGTATAAGGCACTGTAGATGCCGATCGAAATTAAATCTGGAATATGTATAATTTTATTTTTGTTCATAGTTACCTCCGATGATATATAGTTATATTTTGTTAGCTAATTATACGATAATTACCGATTAAATGATAGGAAACAAAATTGATTGCTGATTGTATACTAACTGCTTCAATAAAGATTCAATTTGGCAAATATGCCTTGATGTAAGAAATCTTTTTAAATACATAAGCAGGTTGTTTTGTGAGAAATATTTATATTCATTTAGACAAGGTTGGGCCATTTTTATGCTACTTTATTGCGACAAAATGAATATTTCTGGAATAATTTGCATAAATAACCAAAAATGGGTTGAAATATGAAATAAAATACAGTATGCTTGTCAACATAGAAATTAAAGAGAAGATAAAATTTAATAAACGAAAGAGGTTGTTGACCAATGAAAGGGAAAAAGAAAATATACATATTACTAGCGTTTTTAGCAGTCTTTTGTGTAACTTTGACTGCTTGTGGTAAAAAAGATGCTGATAATAGTGTGAAAGACATTAAGGATAAGAAAACTTTAGTTATGGGAACATCGGCAGATTATCCACCATTTGAATTCCCGATCGTACAGGATGGTAAAAAGAAAGTTGTCGGTTATGATGTATTTATT
>DXAP01000177.1 GCA_019116985.1 Candidatus Ligilactobacillus excrementavium
TTAAAGCTAACTGATTATTTATAGCCATAAAAACTAGGGAGTTTCCTTCACTTTCCAGCTGCTCACCGCGTGCTATCTCTCCCGGTCCCAATTTAATCTGATTGTTTTTCATTAACTGTAAATTTCCTAAAACGACTTTTACACCCTTGACAGTCGCAATAATCCCACCACCTTTAATAACTTGTGTTTGGCTTACTGGATATCTTGTAACATTTGGGTAAGTTTTGACCACCGCTTGGGCTAATGGGTGGTCACTTTCTACCTCTGTACTTACTAACATGTCGATTGCTTCATCTTCATTGATTTCAGAATCTGTAATAAGTTCGGCTACTCGTGGATCACCAACAGTTAATGTTCCGGTCTTATCAAAAACCATAGTATCAACCTTACTAAAATTTTGGACGGTTTCGCTACCTTTTAATAATATTCCATGTTTTGCACCATTTCCGATTCCTGCTACATTCGAGACTGGGATCCCAATCACCAAAGCACCTGGGCAGCCCAGAACTAAGACGGTTACAGCTAATTCGATATCTTTGGTGATTAAGCCTACAACAATCGCCAATAGTAAGACAGCTGGTGTATAGTACTTAGAAAATTTGTCAATAAAACGTTCGGCGTTGGATTTTGAATCCTGAGCTTCTTCCACTAGTTCAATAATTTTACCGAATGCTGTCTCTTCCCCTACTCTCTCGGCTTGCAGCTGAAATGTTCCATTTTCCAGAATAGTCCCAGCATAAACTAACGATCCAGCCTGTTTGGCAGCAACCTTAGATTCTCCTGTGATACTAGCTTCATTAACATATCCAGAACCACTAATGACCTTACCATCAACTGGAACCTTTCCGCCGGTTTTAACTAAAAGAGTATCTCCCTGAGTAACTTCATCAATTGAGACCTCCACAAACTTACCGGTTTGATCTTTTTTCAAGCTGACCTCTGGTGCCATTTCGGTCAGAGATTTGATTGCCTTTCGTGTCTTACTGAGAGTCGCCTGTTCTAAAAAATGCCCCGCTAAAAAGAGAAATGTTACCACCGCAGCCTCTTCATAACTTTTAACAAAAAAAGCGCCTAATACTGCAATCGTTACTAAGACATCGATACTAACTACTTTGACCTTTAAAGATTGAAAGGCTTGGACAGCAATCGGTAAGACCCCTGCAACCCCCGCAATTATTAACGCCACTGGAACTATTTTCCCTCGCGTTAGAAAAAAATGATCTGCTAACGCTAGTAAAAGCAAAGAGCCGTTTATAATTGTCAGCTCTTTTTTATGAGCCAAAATATACTTTTGCATCTTAATTTTCCTTTCTGATATAAAAGCAGGTACTTTTCACAGCACCTGCTTTTATACTTTCTAACCTATTCTCCTGTACTGTATGCATAGTCTAAGTCACGCAAAAAGGTATAAGTCTTTTCCATTGTTGGGCACGCGTCTGCCGGGATCGTATAATTATCAGTCAATTTTCTAATTTCTTGGTACTCCGCACTAACATCTTCATTAGCCCGAGTTTTTGCTTCTATTTTGTCAAATAGCTCATGCACCTTGAAAGTTTCGGGGTGGTTTTTGCCATGTGCGCGAGTGATTGCTAAAGTGTAAGTCTCTAAATTTGGGAAATATTCTTCTTGTAGTTCGCTATATTTGCTCATTCTTTGTCTCCTTCTTTCATTAAGCAGCTACAACTTTTGACTTAATTACTGGATAACCAAGATCTTCTATAGCCTTCTCGATATCTTTAACAGTTACCTTTTCTTCATCGAAGTTAACCTTCAACTTACTAGCATTAAACATTACCTTAATACTAGGTTTATCAACTCCCTTAACCGAAGCAACTGCGGCTTCGATCTTTTGCATACAGGTCGGGCATGCCAATTCCTCTAGGTTAATAACAGCTTTCTTCATCATAAAGATCTCCTTTCTTGCCTCTTTCTATTATGTAGTATAAGTAACTCTTCCTTTTTTATAATTGATTACTGTCAATTTTTTGATAAAAAGCAATTTATATTTTTTCTAAATGTTTTGGATATACCTTGTATTTCAAGGGATAATACACTATTATAATAGTGTATTAAAAATTATTTTAGGAGGAAAGTATCATGAATCAAAAATATGATTATCCCCAAACACGGGCACAACTTAACCAGCTCGTAGCTGACCTAGAACAGGTCCAGACTAATGTTCATCAAACTCACTGGTATATGCGGGGCAAACAATTTTTCACCTTACATCCGGAAATGGATGAATTTAATGAAACTTTTGCTGATGAAGAAGATCAGGTTGCGGAACGTTTGATTGCTTTAAATGGAGCACCATTTGCAACAACACATGAATTTATCGAACAAACTGGTTTACCGGACGAAAAGATCAAATTTAATCAATACACACTGCCTGAATTAATGCAACGTTTAGTAGATAATTTCAGATATCTTAGAGATCAATTTCAAAAAGCAATCGAAGTCACTGACAAAGAAAATGATCAACCAACGCAAGATATGATCAACGGATTTAAGATCGATGTTGATAAGAAAATCTGGATGTTAAATGCCTACCTTGACAAAGGCCCATTTGACGGCGAATAAATGATTACTTTATTTACTATTGATCCATATAGTGTCTGAATTTTTGTTTCGTATGCTATCGAAAACTCAACTAGGTCTAAAGATGATCTTAGATTGTTTCTATCTAAATATAAAAATTCTATTTAAAGTGATTATGGTAACAATAATCATCTTTTGCTTTCTTCACTCTTTTTGAGAAGGTCCTGATGTTGCGTCAGATTTTGTATTGGCCTGATTGTTATGCTGTGAAGGCCCAGTGACCGTATCAGCCTTAGTGTTAGGATCATCAACCAGTTTTTGTCCAGTATGCTTTAAGTACCACTTAATATCAGGCATTAAATCATAAATTTGTTCATTAACACCACGATACCGCCCGTCCTTATCATGCATAGCAATATAGTCATGTAATACGCATTTATCCGGTCCATTTCCAGGAACCGCTAGTCTGAATTTTTTCTTTTTACCAGTACGTAACATATTAACTACTGTCGCCGCACCTTTCCTGGCTCTTTCAGGGTGACAATAAGCCATTGGATTACCTACCTGACTTGGTCTTCTACTTGCAAGCATTTCTTCTTCCGGCATCATATTGTTATAGTATAGAAACTGATTATTATCATCTGCAAAAGTTAATTCGAACGGCATTGAATTTAAGAAATAATTCAATTGATTAACTGTTAAAACACCACAGTCTAACTTGACATAAGTTTTTCCACTAACCGCTTGAGTTTGCTCAGCGGCTTGTTTTACCCACGTATCTGTGCCTTTTTCTAAACCTTTAACTGTTGTATCGATATCCTTCTTGGAAAAAAGATCTTCTTGATCAGATGACATTGGTTTTGTTTCTCTCTCCGTCATTAAAATAACCTCCTTAAATATGATATTACAAAGTAATAATATCATATGTTTGTGAGTTTTTGAGCATGAATGCAAAATAACCCAATACTATTTAAAGATTCAGGGTCCATTATCTAGTAATGGACCCTCGGAAAAGTTGTTAAACCAACCCTTTAATGGTAAGCTAAATTTTAAGGGGCAAAAACTACCACTAAAATATAAAAATAGCCCCTGATTTTTTAACAAAATCAGAGGCTATTTTAAAGCTTATTGCGCTAAAATTTCATGCGGTCCGGTTGTGACCAACAGCAAGATCAGCTCTGTGTGATCAATGCGATAAACTACGATCCAGCCGTCATAATTTTTTCCGTAATTACCATAACGAGCTGGATGAAATTCGCGATATCCGTGCCATTTTCCTTGTAGCGCATGATCTTTGATCCGTTTTAATGTGGCTTGATCTTGCGCCACGATCGCTGCAACACATGGTTTTAAAATTTCAATCGGGAAGTGTTTTTTCTTCAGCTTTTTTAGTTCACGTTCGAAAGCTTTCGTGGCCTTAATCTTCATCTAACTGATCAATCCAATCGTTAAAGTCAGTGACTGAACCAATCTCAGTAACTTCACCTTTTTCATCTTCTGCTTTGGCAGCAAGTGCTTCCGGAGAATCTAAAAAATTAAGCAAACGAACTTCGTTATTGGCCGCTTTAACCAACGACAAACGGACATATTCCGAGACGGTCAACCCTTGTTTGGCCAGATTAGCTTTCGCACGTTCACTGATCTCATTGGTGACCCGCGTGGAAATTGTTTTATCTTTTATGGTTGCGTTACTCATTTTATTCACCTTCTAGTTTTTCGTTTACGATCGTATTACATCTATAGTATAAATAAATCTTTTACTAAAAGCAAATTTCAGTTAAGGGGGGCATTATTATGGAACAAAAAGTCTTACCGATCAAAGATTCGAACGTTTTACACCAGGTCCAGCGCTGTTTAAGCGAAGATTTCAAGGCCGGCCGGCGCAACTACACCATTTTTCAGCTCGGCAAGGCGACTTTGTTGCGTGTCAGCGACCTTTTAACGCTCAAACGGGCAGATGTCTTCGACGAACGAGGAAACGTGCGTCTCAACGCGTATCTCCATGATCAAAAAACGGGGAAAGCCAACCGCTTATACTTAAAACCGGTCATTGGCGACCTCTTAGCCTACCAACAGTGGTTACAACAGGAAAATCTAATCTCGCCCTGGCTCTTTCCCTCCACGCAGCACCCGGACCAGCATTTGACCGAGAAACAGTTTTACAAGATCATGCGTAAAGTGGGCGATCTGTTGAATTTGGACTATTTGGGAACCCATACTATGCGCAAAACCGGCGCGTACCGCGTCTATGTCCAATCAAACTACAATATCGGGCTGGTTATGCACCTCCTAAACCATAGCAGTGAGGCTATGACACTGGCTTATCTGGGTTTAGATCAAGCCAGTACCGAGGAAATGTTAGATAATATCGACTTTGGATAATAAATTAAAACTAATTTAGAGGTGCTTATTAATGAATTTCAACAAAACAATTCCTGAATTGTCTGTCTTTGATATTAATAAATCAAAGAATTTTTATCTAAATGTTTTAGGAGCTAAAATTGAATATGAGCGTCAGGAAGATAAATTTGTGTTTCTGTCCCTAGAAGAAAATCAATTAATGCTGGAAGAAATACATGACAATGGTTGGAATATCGGAGAATTAACTTATCCTTTAGGACAAGGAATAAACATTTCTTTGGAAATAAAAAATGTCGATTCAATCTATCAAAGAGTTAAAGAACATAATATTACCTTATACCGTGACATGAAGATTAGTCACTACACTGGAGCCAATGAAATAATCAAGCAAAAAGAATTTCTGTTGCAAGATCCCAATGGATATTTGTTAAGACTTACAAACTAAAACCAAAAGCTATTTGCTATTTGCGTCGTACTAGGTTTTTCTTGCATATCTCAATACTCCATGCTACTCTTAAATAAATAATTATTTCTATGTTTATGCGTAGCTGTTAGAATAATTTTCTAACAGCTATTTCTATGAGCAAAAAACAACTTTAACTAAAAAGTCTGCTTCTTCATGTCACAGATAATTTTTGCTTATACTAAACTCTGCTCTATACGAGGTTTGTTTTATTGCTAAATTTAAATAGTTTTGGTTGAAGTTTCGACTTTCAAGAATTTTCCTTGGTTTGGGTTGCCAAGGATTTTTGGAAGTCTTTTTTTTTTAATTAGAAGGAGATTTTGTAATGGAATTTATTGGTTCGTTATGTTTAATTTTAATTTCAACTGCCATTGGCGGTCATTTTAGTGCCCGGCTCAATTTACCAGCCGTGATTGGTGAATTATTGGTCGGCATTTTATTAGGGCCTGCGCTACTTAATTGGCTCCAGCCAAACGACTTTATCCACTTCTTTTCTGAGATCGGGGTCGTTATTTTAATGTTTATTGCTGGTCTCGAAAGCGACCTTTCGCTACTCCGTCGTTTTATTCGGCCAAGTACTTATGTTGCTGTTGTGGGTATGCTTTTTCCTATTCTTATCGCTTACTTAACAGGCTTATATTTCCACTTTTCACAGTTGGAAAGTATCTTTCTGGGAGTGACTTTTGCAGCCACCTCCGTTTCAATTTCAGTCGTTGTCCTCCAAGAAATGAAACAACTCGATAGTCACGAAGGAACTACTATTCTAGGAGCCGCTGTTGTAGATGATGTTTTAGCCGTAATTGTTTTAAGTATCCTCATCAGTTTTTCTGGTGGTCAAGTTAATAGTAGCGGCAACAAGCAAAATCTTGTTCTTTCGCTTTTGCTTCAAATTGGTTACTTTGTTTTACTTTTTGTTTTAGGTCGCTGGGTTATTCCTTATGTGATGCATTTTAGCTCCAAACTGTTAGTTCCCGCTTCTGAAACACTAATTTCATTAGTTCTTTGTCTGGGATTAGCTGATTTAGCTGATATCACAGGCTTAAGTACTGTAATCGGAGCCTTTTTTGCTGGATTAGCTATCGGTCAAACTGATTATAAAGTTCTAATTGATCGTAATATCGAACCGATCGGTTATGCAGTATTTATTCCAGTCTTTTTTGTTAGCATTGGGCTTAATATGACCTTTACGGGGATTATTAATGATTTTTGGCTCTTTTTTGTTCTCTCGATCGGTGGGATTCTTTCAAAATTATTGGGCGCTGGTCTTGGTGCCAAACTAGCACATTTTTCCTGGCCAAGTTCTTTCATGATCGGTGCTGGCATGGTTTCACGAGGAGAAATGGCTTTGATCATTGCTCAATTGGGGCTTCAAAGTCACTTACTATCTATTGACCGGTATTCTGCTGTGATCGGGGCCATTATTATAACCACATTGATTGCACCATTTTTACTAAGAGGAACTATTTCCAAAATAAACCACTAACATAATTCACTTAACTAGTTTTGCTAGGTTAAAAATTTGCAAAAAACACTAAATTTTAGTATTCTGTGGTAAGTATTCTTTTTCAACACAAAAATATAGCATAGGTTGAAGCGCAAGCTTTCAAGATTTTTCTTCCAAGGGTGAGGGAGATCTTGTTAGCTTGCGTTTTTTGTCTTTTATCGTTAAGGAGAGGTGACGTAAATGGAAGTCTACCAACAAGAAAAAACAGCCCTTCTCAAACAACTTCACGTTAATCCAAAAAAAGGGTTATCTGCAACACAAGTAACTGATCACCGAGAAAAATGGGGCGAAAACAAACTACCTGAAAAGAAAGAAGCTCCTTATTGGAAAGTTTTCTTGAAAAATTTTAAAGAGCCGATTGTAATCGTGCTTATGGGTGCAATTGTCCTTTCACTACTAAGCGCTTTTTATGACATTCAAGTTCAAGGTCATGTTAAAAGTGGCCGTGAATCGTTATATGAAGCAGCAGCTATTTTTATTTTGATCGTCATAAATGCCTTTTTAGGCTTTTGGCAAGAAATCAGTGCTCGTAAGAGCCTAAACGCCTTACAAGAAATGAATGATCGGCATACAACTGTTTTACGTGACAGCAAATGGCAGAGTATCCCTACAACTGAAATGGTTGTGGGCGATATTGTTAATAATCAAGTGGGTGATTTTGTCGAAGCTGATATTCGTTGGCTAGACGTTAACGAATTACAAGTGATTGAGGCCCATTTAACTGGAGAAGCTGATGCAATCGAAAAAAATACTGCGCCAATTCCCACAGAAGTTGAGGTCGGCGATCAAACAAACATGGGCTTTTCTGGCTCCACTGTCTCCAACGGACAAGGTCTCGGCGTAGTTGTTGCAGTGGGCAGTCAAACCCAGTTAGGCGATATTGCGCAAATGATCCAAGCCGTGGAAACCAAACCGTCCCCTTTACAAAACACCGTCAAGAGCCTAACTAAAACACTAATGTTAGTTTCAGCAGCTTTGGTTATTTTTACTTTTGTTGCTGGCATCATTAAGGCTGGGGAATTTACTTTTGCCTCATTTGCTGCGATTCTATCTACTTCCATTGCTTTAGCTGTCGCCTCCATTCCTGATGCCCTACCTGCTGTTTTATCCATTGTTCTAACTATTGGAGCTCGAAAAATGGCCCAAAATCAAGGCTTGATCAAATCTTTGAATAGTGTCGAAACACTTGGTGCTACTTCCTATATTTGTTCCGATAAAACCGGAACCCTAACTAAAAATGAAATGACTGTTGTTAAATATTATGCCAATGGTTTTGCTTATGCAGTCAGTGGTTTAGGCTATAATCCAAGCGGGCAAATTTCGAGTGAGGACGCTCCTTCTATTAGTAATTCACAAGATTTTTTAACCGGTGCTGTTCTGTGTAATGAATCTTCGCTTCAAAAAAACGACCATGGTGACTATGAGCCGCTAGGCACCCCGACTGAAGTTGCTTTAACTGTCTTAGGGCGTAAGGCAGGTTTAGTACGAGAAAAATTACTACAAGAAAGTAAAATAGTCCGGACCTTACCTTTTAGCAGTAGTCGTAAAATGATGAGTGTGATTGTTAAACACAATGATAAATATACTTTGTTTACTAAAGGTGCACCTGATGTGTTAATCAAACACAGCACGGGGATCCTGGTTGCTGACCAAGTCGAACAGTCAGAGCAAGCACGAACTACTTTTTTAACCACCGTTGACCACTATGCTGACGATGCTTTAAGAACTTTAGCCGTAGGGCAAAGGACTCTTAGTAAAGAAGAGGCTTTGCATGGCACAACTGAATCCTTAGAACAGTCCTTGGTGTTAACCGGAGTCGCTGGAATTATTGACCCGCCACGGGAAGAAGTTAAAACTTCTGTTAAAACCTTGCACAATGCCAATATTGAAGTCGTCATGATCACAGGAGACCATGAAAAAACTGCCCGGGCAATTGCTTTAGATCTGGGGATCATTGCAGACAAAACTGCCCCGGTCCTTAAAGGGATCGATATTGAAAAAATGAACGACGACGAACTTTTTGACAAGGTTAAAGTTACTGACGTTTATGCACGAGTCTCACCTGAGCATAAGCAACGTATCATTAAGCAATTACAACGATACCAACAGATCACCGCCATGACTGGTGACGGGATCAACGATGCGCCAGCTTTACGTGTGGCCGATATTGGTGTTGCTATGGGAATCACTGGGACAGAGGTTACTAAAGATTCGGCCGATTTAATTTTACTAGATGACAAATTCACTACCATTGAAAGAGCGGTCAAAGGTGGCCGCACAATTTATGGTAATATTAAAAACTTTATGCGGCATGAGTTAACTACCAACGTTGCGGAAGTTTTAGCTATCCTGCTTGGTTTATTATTCTTTAATCAAACTGTTGGCCATGTGCCAGGCACAACACCAACCTTGACTGCTCTCATGGTTTTATGGGTCAATATGGTCAGTGACGCTATACCGTCGTTTTCTTTAGCATATGATGTCCCTGAAGATAATATCATGACACAAAAACCACGAGATCCTGCCGAATCAGTCTTAGCCAACCATGTTTGGTCACGAGTTTTAATCCGTGGTTTCTTTATGGGGCTATTAGTATTCTTAGCCTTTTTATGGGCTGCACACCAAGAAATGACCAGTCAACAAGCACAAACTGTGGCTTTTCTAACTTTAGTTTATGGTCAACTGTGGCACGTTTTTGACGCACGTAGTAGCAGAACTTTATTTGAAAGAAATCCTTTTGAAAATAAGTATTTAGTTGTTGCTGTGTTATTTGCCGGGATCAGCTCATTTCTAATTACTATTATTCCCTTTTTCCAGCTTGTTATGGGGACAGCTTCTTTATCGTGGCCTGTTTATTTACTCGTTTTATTAGTCCCAGCAGTCCCAACTTTAATTTTATCTGGCTTAAAAGAGCTCTTTAAGATTAAAATTTGGTAGTTTCTCGTAAAAACAGTCTACGTGTTTTTAATAACTCTGGATAAGTCGTGATTATGTAAAATAAAAGTTTGTCAATGTGATAAAAACCGCTAAAAATGTGACAAAAATTTACTACTTTTTACTAGCCGAAGCGCAATTGTATTAAGTAGACCCAGAAATTGCTCAAGTTTTAGGAGCATGTTATAATATATTTGCGAAATGAAAAGAACTGAGATGCATTACAGCACAAGAGCCCGACCTATGCGACTAGGTCAGGCTCTTTTTTACATCCGCTGCGACTACGGGTGTGTGCAGTTAAAGTGGCAACCTGCTAATGTTTGCGATTGTCGTCTTTGTCATTCTCCTTTAACCAATGAGAAAACAGTGTATTCACTGTACCCACAATAATGGGTGCGACAATCAATGAAAAGAACTGAGCGAACATCACAACACCCCCTTTGGGGGCAAGTTGCCAGTTAAAAGTATAACATTTGTTTCACTTTTAGGAGGGACCTTTATGGATTTAGATTTTCACAACCACCAGACTGATCTTTTTACTGACTGGCAACCCAACCAAACTAAAAAAGAATTTACGCAAAAATTGCAACAACAAGCTCAAGCAGAAAAAGCACAACTGCCTCACTTATTAACTCGTGACGACTTAAAAAAACGCTGGGACATGAACTCTCGGCAAAGTGTCCACCAAGTTGCTAGCAAACTCGATTTTCCAGCCCCAGTTTATACTTTCAATCAAGGTAAAACACTGCTTTATTTAGAAACTGAAATTCAGATTTATGAAATCAATCATCCGTGGATCATTAGTCCAGCAGATCGGTTCAATTATAGTCAATGGATTTTTGAGAATGTGATCAATTCTGATGACTAACTTCACTTGAATTTGGTCTTGTTGGCGCCAGCCTTCTGCTACAAAATCCCCACGTTTTTCTAGTGGGAGAATAACCTTTGACAGGTGTCAAGGGTGTAAGTGCGCATTAACCTCATTTTACTCGGTCACTGGCTGTTAAATTATTTTTTAGGATATTTCTTCAACTGCCAAAATCTTTCTCCTGGTGCACTTTGTGGCGCTCAATTTTTGTGATTTGGTGGTAAATCCGGCTATTAGTGATCACACTGATCAAACGAGGGGCTTTTTTATTTTTCGTATGGCGCTGCTTTTGCCAAAATTTAACGTCACTTTTGATTTGTTGCTGTGTCCAAAAAGGATAATCATGACACAAATATTTTTGCACGCTGGCTCGTGCTCGGTGGGGCCAGTATGCTTCACTGATAAATTGTCCCCGTGCGTCCGCTAACCGCATTGTTTGCCGTTTTGGCAGTTGAAAGATTTTTTGTACATAGCCCACACCCATAAGTGGTTGACGATTCAGGACTGGTTTTTGCTTATTTTTTAAATACGGGGCTAAGGGAATCACGATCAACGCGCCGGCCAGTAAACTTTGCTTGGTTGGCTCCCGGGCTAAGGCCACCTGTAATTCATTTGATAGCCGGAAAGTTTTAAGTTCGCCGGAAACACGTTGCACTTTTAAGCACCACATCTTTTTTTGCGCCATTTTTTCTCACCTCGTTTGTGCTTTTTTGCAACCCTAGTTTAGCGCACTAACTATTTTTAAACCTAACCGCTTTTAAACGGTCTTAAAATCCGTTTTAAGCACTTTTTAGTGTGAAATGGATATTTTACCGTATCAGCAAATAAAAAGGCTCACAGGAGTCTTATTTGTCCGCTGCTTTGAATTAAATGCTAAAAACTACTTTATTTTTTCATTATAAATGCTAGCTGGTAAAAACTTTTATATAAAATTATTTTTATATACTCCTGAAAACGTTGAAATAACAGATTTTTTCTCTTTTTATGTTGCATTAATGAGGATTTAGTACGTGCTTTTTTAAGTTAAAAGAAAGCCATTTGGGGTTGATCTTGACTTTTATTTTAGGTTTTAGCAGCCTTTACTTCTTAGTTGCATTGTCAGGCGTAAAGTAGCTATTTTAGTGTAGTGACTTGCTCTGAGGGCCTGCCCGAAGATTTTCTGCCAACATGTTTTGAACTTAGCAAGGGAGCCTTTAGGCGACTGCGCAATGAGCGGAGCGAATGGAGTTCAATGTGAGAGTGCTCTTCTCTCACTCCTTTTTAAGCGAGGGGACCGAGCTGAACTTTATTTTATTTTTTGGTTTAAGCTTCTTTAGTAACTCTTTATAAACCTCTTTAAAACCTCTTTAGGAGCTCTGTACCCTTACATCCCCAAGGGATACATAATCTTTTTGACGACATTTCTGCCGCATTTTGACGACATTTCTGCCGCTGTTTTGACGACATTTCTGCCGCATTTTGACGACATTTCTGCCATTTATTGACGACTCTAAAAAAATGATGTAGTCTAAATACGTAAAACTTATATAATTACTGTATTTGGAGGCGATTATGTGGTCAATGAAATTGTAAAATATGAAAATCGACTTAACTCTATTCCCCTTCGTAAATTTAATTCAAGAGAAATGAATCTCTTTTTTTCGATTGCTTCTAGAGTTAGAGACAAAGGAACGACAGAAATAACATTTACATTCGAAGATTTAAGAAATTTAAGTAAAAATGGTCGCCACGGAGAAACCTTTGTACAAGATTTAAGTTCCACATACGACAAGTTACTTTCTTTAAGCGCTTGGACAGATGATGGTCGCATTCTTACAAAGTTTGTAGCTTTTACTGAATACAGTATTGATAGAGAAAAGCAAATCGTTACAATTGCTGTAAATCCTAAATTTAAAGGACTGTTTAATCAACTAAGCACTTGGACAAGATTTGGGTTAGAACAATTTGTTAATCTTCGAAGTACGTATTCAAAAACCCTGTTTAGACTAATAAAACAATATAGAACAGTCGGCAGGCGTGATTTCACAATTCAAGATTTTCGAGAAATTCTGGATATTCCAAAATCTTATAGAACAACTGACATAGATAGACGTGTTTTAAAAATTTGCCGCGAAGAATTATCACCTATATTTAAGGGGTTTTCTATAAAGAAATTGCACAAAGGGCGAGGAAATAAGGTTACTGGTTATAGTTTTACTTGGAAAGCAGAGGCCAATGATCAAGATGATTTTTCAAAAAGTTCTTGGTATGAAGTACGTAAGAAAATTACAAATATTGAAAATAACAATTCTTTAACAGAAAAAGAAAAACAAAATTCCAAAACACGTGTTTATAAAAACTATTCTCCAAAGCCTATTAAGCAAAAAGAAACACTTCCGTCAGAAATGGAAAATAATATTTCTGACGAAAAAAGAGCACAGTTAATGCAAGAAATTGAAGAACGTTTAAAAGAATTAGATATAGACAATAAACATATTTAACAAAAAATGAGGTATCTAAAATATGTCCAAGACTATAAAGCAATTGGCTGATGAATTAAACGTTTCTCGCCAATATATACACAAAGTAATTCGCTTGTTGCCTTCCAACAGTCAACCAAAGAAGGTTGACAATAAATATATAGTTGACACTAAATCAGAAAAACAGATTAAAAAGTACATGGAAACTAGTCACTCAACTAAATCAACCCGTAAACCACGTAAACAAGTTGACACGGTTGAAGGTTTACAACAAGACAGAATTGAAGATTTAAAGGAGCAAAACAATTTTTATAGGGATCAGATTAAAGAACTGCAAAAACGTCTTGAAAATTCTCAAAAACTAATCGACCAAGAGCAGCAGCTTCATTTATCTGATCAAAAAAGGATTGAAAAACTAGAACAACCAGAAAAGCAAAACAATCCCACTTCTAAAGAAACAGAAGAAGAAACAACTGACAACCAACCGGAAGAACAACCTAAAAAGAGTTTCTTTAAACGCCTTTTTAGCAGTAAATAAGAGGGTCCATTAGTGAGAAATACCCCCTAAGGTACTAACCTGATTTATTTAAGGATAAGTAACAAGCTAAATTTGAATTTAATTTTGATATATTTAAGGAGGTTTACTTTGATAAAAATACAGCGTATTTATTCATCTAATTCAACACAACCTGGATATCGAATATTAATAGATCGTCTTTGGCCTCGTGGAATTTCCAAGACTAAAGCAAATCTTGATGATTGGGACAAGTCAATTGCTCCTTCAAATGAACTTCGTAAATGGTTTAATCATGATCCACAGAAATTCTCTAAATTTAGTAAAGCATATCGAAAAGAATTGGCTGAAAATCCGGAGACACCCGAATTTATTGCCAAAATCACGTCAAAAATGGTAAATAGTGATATTATCTTACTTTATAGCGCTAAAGATAAAGAGCATAACCAGGCTATAGTATTGCGTAACTATCTCCGGGAAAAGCTAAGCATTAAAAGCTAGGGAGGGAAGGTGAGTGCATATGCAGTCTACTGAAAAAAAACAGTGTGTCTCATTGGTACCGATTTTTGCCAACTTAGATGAAAATGAACTAACTAAGCTATCTCAAAAGGTTACTAGTAGAAAGGTGTCTAAGGGAGAATTTCTATATAATTTCACGGATCAAAATGACACTTTATATATCGTGCATCAAGGACAATTAAAAAATTACCAGATTCTAGAAAACGGCGAAGAACAACTAATTCGTTTATTAGGACCTGGGGAGTTCATTGGAGTGTGGAGTATTTTTAGAACTAAACAATCTCATGATGATCTAGTAGAGGCCATTAGTAATACAGAAATTTGTCAATTAACTCAACAAGACTTTAAAAAAGTTCTAATACAATATCCGGAGATTAGTATAAACCTTTTACAACAGCTTTCAGAACGCTTAGAGGTCTCTGAACAACAAGTCGCAACTATCGCACATACTTCAGTTGCTGACCGCATTATTTCATATCTAACTAGTCTTATTCCAGAAGAAACTATGGAAAATAAACCTATTTCAATAGAATTACCAATGTCACGTAAGTCCTTGGCGTCTTATCTAGGGACAACGCCAGAGTCCATTTCTCGTGGCTTTAAAAAGTTAGAAAGACAGGGTATGATAACATCTACTTCAAGTAAAAAAATTCGCATAAATAAGCTTAGTTCTGTATAAAGTAAAAAAGAGGGCGTGTTTGTTGACACCCTCTTTTTTACTTTAAACGATAGTTTAATAAACGAATTGCATTAAGGATTACCACCAGAATACTTGCCTCATGGACAAACATCCCGATCCCCATATTGATCCAACTACTAAACAAAAGACTAGTCAAAAGAAAAACTACTACTCCTACTGCAATAACAATATTTTGCAACATATTATGACTTGTAGCCTTAGCCAACTTAAGAGTCGGTACTAACCGGTCAAAATCCGAATTCATTAAAACAATATCTGAAGTATCGATCGCAACATCTGTCCCATTTCCCATAGCGATCCCCGTATTAGCTGTTGCTAATGAAGGACTGTCATTAACTCCGTCACCTACAAAAGTAACGTTCTGTCCTTTCTTTTGTAGCTCCGTAATATAGGCAGCTTTTTCCTCGGGCATCATATTTCCCTTCGCCTCGGTTAAACGTAAATTTTGAGCAACTTGATTTACCGTTCCTTGATTATCCCCTGATAGGAGGATCAAATTTTTAACTCCTAGCTTTCTAAGTCTTAATAATTCAGACTTTACATTTGGTCGTAACTGATCTTTAATGCCCAAGATTAAAGCTAACTGATTATTTATAGCCATAAAAACTAGGGAGTTTCCTTCACTTTCCAGCTGCTCACCGCGTGCTATCTCTCCCGGTCCCAATTTAATCTGATTGTTTTTCATTAACTGTAAATTTCCTAAA
>DXAP01000016.1 GCA_019116985.1 Candidatus Ligilactobacillus excrementavium
GGACATAACTAGCTGTCCAATCCTAAAAGGGCCGTCGATTTAACCTAATTTAATGGGTTAAATCGACGGCCCTTAAACGTGTTCCAAAAGATTGAAGCCTTACTGTAACAACAATTGCATTATTCTGGTCCTTCGCTTTGCTAGGTCCCAAAATAATACAATCATCGTTACAAATCGGCTTCAAAACATCTTTTGTCTCACTCTTTTTGGCTTAAAATGAGCCAAAGTATTTAATTTTCTCTAGTCTAATTTACCCGTCTGTTAACCCACCATAGAATTCCATGGCTAAATGCAAGGAATGTCCTTCCACGATCTCATCAGGTGTGTTTTCTGGCCAGTAAACTGCCATTTTAGCTTCAAAACCATCATCAGTTGGTTTGAATTGATGGAATGGAACGTTAACTGGTGTTTTTCCATCGGTTAAGAAAGTCTCACCAGCCATTGAAAGTGGAAATTCTGGGTCTTTATCAGCTTTGATCTGTTCTCCTAGTTGGTCGTCTTTGACAACTTTAACTTCAACTAATGTTGGGGTACCATACATACCGAAAGGCTCAATACCTACTAGTTGACCGTCATCCCAAGTTACTGAACAAACGAAATGTTCAGGATGTACTGCCAAGCCAACTTTATCATCAGTTTGCAAGGTTTTCATCATCTGCATGTACTCTTGAAGTGAGACACCACTAACTTTCATTTCAGTACGTGAAACTTTCATTGGTTTGTCCTGACTGAAAGCTAATTCTTTCCAAAACTCATCGGATTTAGCAATTGAGTCCTTGTATATATCAATAATCTTTTCACCAGTATATTGAAGACGATTAGCGATCGAAACATCCCAAGCTTTTTCAGCTGTTAGGTAGTCGATATCGTCATCTGTCAGTGATTTATCACCATCTTTAATATCGATACCATGCTGTTTCATGGAGTGCAAAATGTGCAAATTTCTTTCATATTCAAGACGCTCTAATTGTGCTTTGCCCCATTCTTCACCATTCAAAGTAAAAGAATATTTAACGTTACTCATGAATAATTCCTCCTTAAATCAAGACAAGTGTGTTTGTTAAAATTGACTTATCCAACAACGTGTTGTACCTTACCTTTAATATACCAATTAGGTGTGGCAAAGGCTACAACACATTAGAAGGGAAGTGTTGGATTTTGAGCTCTAAAACAGCTGTCGGATCTGACGAGACACGTAAATCATTGATTGAAGCTTTTTGTTTATTGTACCGAGAAAAACCTTTAGCCAAAATAACCGTTCAGGCTGTAACAAGAAAAGCGGGCTATAATCGCACCACATTTTACCAATATTTTTTAGATATCGACGATATACTCAGACAAGTTGAAAACAGCTTATTAGATTATATCGTACAGAAACGTTATTCGTTGGAAACTGATAAACAAACCCACTCATTTATTGAAGATCTAGTTGATCTATATCAAAAACGAGCAGTGGAAGTTAATGCTTTGCTAGGGCCATATGGACGAGGCCATTTTACAGAGATTTTAAAACAAGGGCTAGACTTAAAGTTTTTCAATTTAGATACCGATACAAATAACAAGTATCAACCATATTTGATTGAGTTTCGCTTAACTAGTGCACTGAATTTGTTTGCCTTGTGGCTGAGCCGTGGACAGGATATTTCAGTTGAGGAGCTGATCGAGTTGGTCACGAAACTTTATCACTACAATTCAGGTTTAAAAGAACTGGCTGATAGTCGTAATAATGTAGGTCATGAATAATTAAGGAAGGGGTATGCAAAATGCAGGGAATAGTAACGATGGGATATGGACAACCAGAAGTGTTACAGGAAACCACGACTTTGACTAAGCCTGTGATCAAGGATGATCAGCTACTGGTGGAAGTTAAGGCCTCAACGTTGAATATCGCTGATTATATTGGTTATGTTAAACCCATTCAAAATAATAATGAGTCAACATTTGCAAGTCTCTTAAATCAAGGTGTTTCGTATTTTCCTCAACGTCCTGGTGGTATTGAATTTGCGGGGGTCGTTAAAGAAGTTGGCACAAAAGTTACCGACTTTCAAATTGGTGAATATGTTTGTGGTTTAGCATTAGGTGGTGCTTGGGCAGAGTATGTGGCTGTTGACCAAAAAATGTTGTATCACGCCCCTAAAGACTTTTCTTATGTTGAAAGTGCTGCCTTACCAGTGGACGCTGTCACGGCTTATGGTGCAGTCAAAAAGGCAGTTAAATTTGTCGGAGCAAATGTATTGATCAATGGGGCATCGGGTGGAGTTGGTCATTTTGCCTTACAGATCGCAAAAGCATTTCAGGCAAATGTGACTGCTGTTTGTAGTACCCGTAATGTAGAGTTGGCTTATCAATTAGGGGCTGATCAAGTAATAGATTATAAAAAAGAAGATTTTAGTGATTATGAGCAGAAATATGATGCAATAATCGCGATCAATGGTTATCAACCACTGAGTAAATATCGGGACCATCTGAAAAAGCAAGGTAGATTCGTGATGGTGGGTGGAAAACCGCGTCAAGACATTGAAGGAATGGTCGGAGGGTTGTTTTATATGGGAAGAGAGCCTAAAATAACTAGCTCAGCTTATCCTTTCTTAAATAAGAAACTCACTATGGAAAAAGTGGTTGCTTTAGCAAACGCAGGCAAACTCAGGCCATATTTAGATCATGTTTATTCAGTAGATGAAATCCCAGCAGCTATTCGATATATCGTGGAAACACATACCCAAGGAAAAGTAGGAATTAACGTGAATTTTTCTGAATGATGCTTATTAAAAATAAGACACCAAAAAAAGCAAAGATGGTTCAAACTTTGGAACATATTTAAGGGCCGCCGATTTAATCCACTCAATTGATTAAATCGACGGCCCTTAAACTGTTCCAAAAGACTGAAGCCATACCGTAACAATAATCCTGATTCTTGTTCTTTATTTTGCTTTGGATCAAAATCACGCAATCGTCGTTACAAACCGGATTCAAAACATCTTTTGCTTCATTTTCGTAGATCGTTTAATTGTTTTGCTGACGTTCAATAATATTACTAAATAAATTTGACATTTCGATTGCCAGGTGGAGTGAGTGTCCATCAACTAACTCTTGTGGAGCGGCAGTTGGAAAGTAGGCACCAGCTAAAATGTCAAGGCCGTTTTTAGTTGGCTTGATCTGATGCATAGCAATTGCATTGGTAATGTTTGGGTGAGCAACTAAATGGGAAGTGCCCAGTAACCTGAGATAGTGATCTTTTTTAACGGGCTCAGGGTGTGGAACATTTAATAATGTACCTTTCATTGCAGTTGGTTTTCCATACATTCCCATGATCTCAGTTACAGTTACACCAGAAGCATCAATATGGTCGGGCTCTATGCTGAGTAAAGTCTGTTTTAAAGAAAAAGCTTTTTTGATCAATTGATAAGCACTACGCCAGTTAATTCCGGTAACCACTAGATGTGCTCGGGCCACTTTTTGACTGAAATCTCCTGGGATTGAGTCTTGTATCATTTTTTGCCACATTTGGTCAGCTTGGGTATATTGGTCGGCGTATAAATTATTTAGCCGATTTTTACCAATCCTTAGCTTATTAGCAAGTAACAACTGGCTAATTTGCTTGTCAGGAATCTGAGCAATTTTCAGCTGTTGTAAGCTCAGTGAAAGCTGTATTTAAAATACTTGCACCTAAATTTTTCATTTCTTGTAAAGTAAAGCGTGCTCGTTGTATATAAATAGCATCT
>DXAP01000178.1 GCA_019116985.1 Candidatus Ligilactobacillus excrementavium
CGCCTTAATGTTTTACTCGAATATTTGCTAAAAAATGGTAGTCAAGGTATTTTAATAAATGGAACAACAGGTGAAGGACCAAATCTAACGACTGCTGAACGAAATGAAATGATCCAAAAGACTATAAAGATCATTGATGATCGTGTTCCGGTCATTGCTGGTATAGGTAGCAATAGTACACGAGCTACGGTCACAGATGTCCAAACTATAACTGCTGATTCTGGATTGACGGCTCTTTTAGTAGTAGTGCCATATTATAATAAGCCTGATCAAAATGGCATGATGGCACATTTTATTAAAGTGGCTGATGCTAGTAATTTGCCAATTATCATTTATAATATACCTGGCAGGACAGGTGTAAAAATGGAAGTTCCTACCATTCTTAAACTTGCTCAACATCCTAATATTATTGGGGTCAAAAATTGTACAGGGACAGCGGATCTGGCAATGCTGATCGATAAGGCTCCAGCTGAATTCTTGGTATATTCAGGTGAAGATGAAGATGCTTTGGCAGTTAAAATACTGGGTGGCGCAGGCATTATTTCCGTTGCTAGCCATATATTTGGCATGCAGATGAAACAAATGTATCAGGATATAGACCATGGTAAAGTTGACCCTGCAGGCAAGACAATGCGCGCAATTCTTCCTGGGATCAAGGCATTGTTTAGCTTACCATCTCCGGCACCGGTGAAGGCGGCTCTAAATCGAAAAAATGTTTTTGTTGGTGAACCAAGATTACCGATCTTGCCTTTGAGCAAGGGTCAACAAAATGATTTAGAAAAAAATTTAGATATTAATATAGATAAGTGAGGTGAAGAAATGAGTGACGTAAAAATCTCTGCACTTGGTGGTGTTAGAGAAAATGGAAAGAATATGTATATTGTCGAGGTTAAAGATGAAATTTTTATCCTTGATTGTGGGCTGAAATATCCTGAAAATGAATTATTAGGTATTGATACAGTGATCCCTAACTTTGATTATTTACGGGAAAATTCAGAAAAAATTGTAGGTGTATTTTTGAGTCACGGGCATGCTGATGCAATTGGTGCACTACCATATTTCGTTAGTGAATTTGACGTGCCAGTTTTTGGTTCAGAATTTACGATCGCTTTGGCTAAAATTGCTTGTGAAAATGAAGAAGGCGCCAAAAAATTTAATGACTTTCATGTCATCAACGCTGATACTGAAATTGATTTTGAGAATGCCACGATTTCTTTCTTTAGTACCACTCATTCAGTTCCTGAGTCGTTGGGAATAGTTGTTAAAACAAATAAAGGTAACGTGGTATACACTGGTGATTTTAAATTTGACCAAACTGCTAGTGTTGGTTATCGGACAGATTTTGGGCGGTTAGCTGAGATCGGTAAAGAAGGAGTCATTGCTTTGTTAAGTGATTCTGCTAATGCTGAAAATCCAGCCGAGCCGGTTGATGAGCATGTGATCGCTGATTTGATCAGTGAAACTTTTGAGTATCATAAAGGACGTGTGATCGTTGCTTGTGTTGCTTCTAACTTGATGCGGATCCAACAAGTTTTGGATGCCGCAGCTGCTAAGGATCGTAAGGTAACTCTAACAGGTTTTGATGCTGAAAAAGTTATTAATACTGCTCTTAAGATGAAAAAATTACATTTACCTAAGAAAGATTTGCTGATCAAGCCGGCATCTATGGGTAAATATCAACCTGAACAATTGATCGTGTTGGAAGCTGGCCGTGCGGGTGAACCTTTGAAGTCATTGTATCGAATGGCCACAGGTAAGTATAAGGGTATCAACTTGTCAGAAGGAGACTTAGCCTTCATTACTACAACTCCATCGCATGCAATGGATACTAAGGTAGCTAAAACACGTGATATGATTTATCGTGCTGGTGCAGAAGTCAAAGCCATTTCGGATGAATATAATTCTTCTGGTCATGCAAGTAAACGTGATTTACAGTTATTGATCAATCTGTTGCATCCAAAGTATTTAGTTCCGATCCAAGGTGAATATCGCTTAATGTTTGCACATGCAGAATCTGCACAACAAGTTGGAATGAAGCCACAAAATATTTTCTTGCTGAAAAACGGTGATGTTTTAGAATATGCAAAAAATAAAATGGTCATGGCTTCCTCGGTTGAAGCTGGTAATACTATGATCGATGGTAGTGGTGTTGGGGATATAGGTAATATAGTTTTACGAGATCGTAAAGTTTTATCTGATGATGGGATTTTTATTGCAGTTGTTACGATCGATCGCAAAAAACATCGGATCATTGATACACCGAAAATTACTTCGCGGGGTTTTGTTTTTGTTAAAGCTAGCCGTGATTTAATGACAGAAAGTGCTGAAATTGTTTCTAAAGTTGTTCAAGATAATTTGGATAATAAGGAGTTTGATTGGAGTCATTTAAAACAAGACATCCGAGAAAACCTCAATCATTATCTTTATGAACAAACCCATCGTCATCCTGTGATTTTACCGATCATTATGGAAGTTAACCAGCATCGGCACTATAATAAGAAAAAACAACCAGCTAAGTAATTTGTAAGTTAGTAGGTAGTCAGGTTATGGAAGAGCTAAGAAAGAAAAAACAGTTTGATGCGGAAAAAGCTTTAAGAGATGAAAACTATTCCCTTGCTGTAGAATTGTTTTCGAGTTTATATTCTGAACAAAAATCTGCCCGTGAAAACTTTTTCCTGGTCAAAGCATTAGCTGGGACGGGACAGTTTGAGGCGGCATTAGAAATCGCGCAGGAATATATGAATAGTTATTTAGCAGAAGACCAACGCTTGGTTTTTTATATTTATATCGCTGTGAATGCTAAGCAGGCACTGAAGGTTTATCAATTACTTGAAAGTTTAAAGCCTTATATGACAGAGAAAGAAAGTCAATTATTCTATGGAAAATTGGACCTTGAGGTTAAACGATTTTATGAGCAAAATAATAGAAGTGTCACGAAACAAAAAAAACAACTTCAGTATTTAGGTTTAGTTTCGCCACTTGAGCAACGTAAAATAGCTAAGGAAGCTAATGCATTAACATATCAAGATTTTATCGATAGTGTTAAGCCTGCGCTTATAGATGAGAACGTTCATCCTTTAGTACGTGCTTCTTTTTTAAATGATCTACGTTTGTTGAATGTTTCAGAAAAAGTTGCATATTTACCGTTTTTAAGGGATAAACTAATCCTCTGTCCAGAAGAATTACAAGGTATACAAGAAACTAAACTTTTTAAAAATTATGCAGCTCAATTGTTGGGCAATATAACTCGGCCTGTTAATATTTCACAGCAGATCTTGGGTGAGATCACGCTAAAGCTGATGTTACTTTATCCCGATTTTACAGAAATAAAACGTGATCAAGACTTATGGATGCATGTTTTACTGAATGAAAAAAGTTTTTTGGATTCGGATGGGCCTTATGCAAAAATAGCGGATGATTTAGAAAAAAGTATTGCAAAATGGCAGCCAAAATCAAAATAAAATAAAAAAGAGTGAAAATCTTGATTATTTTTGGTTTTTAGTATTTACAAATAGATTTTGTATCTATATAATAATTCAAGGATTCTTCAATATCTCCATTTACCTGTATCTGTTGATGCTTGGAATTGGAGGGAAGAAGTAGTATAATTATAATCAAAGGATTATCGGCAAATTATTGCGGGTTTTCTTTGTAAAATCACAGGAGGTTCGTATTAATGGCAAAAGAACATTACGAAAGAACAAAGCCGCATGTTAACATTGGTACTATCGGACACGTTGACCATGGTAAATCAACATTAACAGCTGCTATTACTAAAGTTTTATCTGAATCTGACAAAGGTGTGGCAGAATTCCAGGACTACGCATCGATCGATGCTGCCCCAGAAGAGCAAGAACGTGGTATCACAATCAATACTTCACATATTGAATATGAAACTGAAAAACGTCACTATGCTCATATTGATGCCCCAGGACATGCTGACTACGTTAAAAATATGATCACTGGTGCTGCTCAAATGGACGGTGCTATTTTGGTTGTTGCTGCTACAGATGGTCCAATGCCTCAGACGCGTGAACATATCTTGCTTGCTCGTCAGGTTGGTGTTGAATATATCGTTGTCTTCTTGAACAAGACAGACCTTGTTGATGATGATGAATTACTAGACTTGGTAGAAATGGAAGTTCGCGATCTTTTGAGCGAATATGACTTCCCTGGCGACGATATTCCTATCGTTCGTGGTTCAGCTCTTAAGGCATTACAAGATGACCCAGAAGAAAAACAACATGTTCAGGACTTACTTGACATCATTGATGACTATGTACCAACTCCTGATCGTCCAGTCGACAAGCCATTCTTGATGCCTGTTGAAGACGTATTTACGATCACTGGTCGTGGTACTGTTGCTTCTGGTCGTGTTGACCGTGGCCAAGTTAAGGTCGGCGATGAAGTTGAAATCGTTGGTTTGAAAGATGACGTTGTTAAGACAACTATTACTGGTGTTGAAATGTTCCGTAAAACACTTGATGTTGGTGAAGCCGGCGATAACATCGGTGCTTTGCTACGTGGTGTTGACCGTGAACAAGTTATCCGTGGCCAAGTTTTGGCACAACCAGGTTCAATCCAAACACACAAGAAGTTCAAGGGCGAAGTTTATGTCTTGTCTAAAGAAGAAGGTGGACGTCATACTCCATTCTTCTCAAACTACCGTCCACAATTCTACTTCCATACTACAGACGTTACTGGTGTGATCGAATTGCCAGAAGGTGTAGAAATGGTTATGCCTGGTGATAACGTAACA
>DXAP01000017.1 GCA_019116985.1 Candidatus Ligilactobacillus excrementavium
CCGGTTTGTAAGGCTTCAATCTTTTGGAACACGTTTAAGGGCCGTCGATCTAACCCCCATTTAATGGGATAGATCGACGGCCCTTTTAGAATTGGACAGCTAGTTATGTCCTAGCTTTAAAGCTTCTTTTATTAATTAATGTTTATTTCATCACTTGAACTTAAGGTACTCCCCGTTGAAGCTGAAGAAAGATCAAGTGCTTTTCTTAGTAAATCAGTAATTCGTTGCTTCTCACTTTCTTCAGGGACCTCGAAGGATTCCCCATTGATCATCTCAGATTCTCCTTGAAGATTGGTCGAGTTCATATGATGTGTTGCTTTACGATATTTAGCAGCTAAGAGCAACATATTGTTAAAACTGAGATCGGTTTTCATTTGTTTTGAAACTGTATTAAGAAACTTTTCGTTTAATAAGCTTTTGACTTGGGTAGCTTTCATTGCAACTGCCATTAAAACTTGCCGTTGCCGTTCTTGCCGACCATAATCACCACGGGGATCGGAATAGCGCATGCGCACGTAAGATAATGCCTTTTTCCCATTCATCTGTGTTTTTTTACCCTTAATAAAAGAGTAACCACCATATGAAAAAGATAAAGCAGGAGAAACATCAATGCCGCCGACAGCGTTGATCAAGTTTTCTAGGCCTCCCATATCGATCGTGGCATAATAATCAATTGGGACATTTAAGTATTTTTGCACGGTTTGGACGGCGGATGCTGAACCATCATATGAATATGCAGAATTTAATTTAGAAGGATACTGACTTTCATGTCCATGGACAGCCACTTTAGTATCTCGGGGCAAACTCACTAAAGTCATTGATTCCTTTTTAGGGTTGAGAACGGCTAAAACTAATGTGTCGGTCCTTCCCTTGTATGAGCGCCCTAATGCACCTGTATCAGTTCCCATAAGTAAAATGGAAAAAGGACGTCCCTTTTTAAGAGTACTATTAGTGTCCCTGACTTTGCGTATTCCTGATTCCTGATGAATCGTATTGATCGTTGAATGGGCTGTCTGATATTTTTTAAAAGCATAATGACCACCAACTAGCAAAATAACTACAAAAAATAAAAGGACCCAAAAAAAGCAACCTTTTAATTTGCGATGGGGAGGACGATGTCTTTGTAAATTTTCTTCAGTTTGTTCGTTTTCACTATATTGGTCATATTCATCATATTGCGTTCTTCTGTGTGCCATAAAGTTCCTCCTGCAAGAAACAAGCTCAGGGAATATTGAAAAATTATTCTCTGGGTTCCCGGCTGAATAGTTAAACTAGTGAGTATAGCTGCTAATTAGTCTGTAAGCCAGTTGCTTGTTATTAAGTAATTATTTTAGGGCTTTATATTTTAGTACACAATGATTATACTTCATAATTAGCAAAAATTAAAAACCACTTTGTATCAATGGTATATTAAATAACGATATTTATGATAGTTAGGTTAATTTTGTAATTTTTTGAAAAGTGTTATTTGTTAAATACCCAGGACCTAATGAGCTTTGGATAAACATGATATAATATACAGATAGTAGTAGATCGTAAAAATAATATTTGGCGAGTGTATTCATTTTAATTAAAGTAAATGGCAACCGTTAAATAATTTTTAGTAGATCCCAACATGCTGCAAGAAAGGATGTTAAAGCCAGCAATGTTTTATTGCCAGAGATGCGGAAAAAAGAACGAAACAGAAAACATGCGTTGTTCTTATTGTGAAACGTACCAACAATTTGATGTAAGTGAGGTCGAAAAGAAAAACTGTAAACAATGTGGTAAAAAAATCCCAGTTAATGCTAATTACTGTTCTTATTGCGGTTTAGATCAAGCCCAAATTTTGTTGAAGGAATTAGATGAGACACCGCAAGCAAAAGAAAAAGAAAACGACCAACAAAAAGACGACCAAAAAAATAATGAGATACCAACTATCGATATTAGTGATCCTCAGAAGTTGAAGGAATTTATTAAAGAGGCCAAAAAAGAGGGGATCAAGGTTCATGTTTTAGGTAAAAACGAATCTTTTAAACCGGGTATAGTCCCTTCAACTAAACTTTTCATTAAAAATTGGGTGAATGTCAATAAGAGAATGGGGCGTGCCGATTTTTGGTGGGGGTTATTAGGAACATTTTTATTGTCGATCCCAGTCGGCGCATTGATCAGCCTGATTGTATCACTGTTCCAAGGATTTTTGCCTGGAAATGTGGAGACTATCTCGAAACTTTGCATGGCCGCGTGGTTAGCATTTTTCTATGTTGCATTATTAACTGCTATGATCAGAAGATTACATGATATTGAATTACCAGCTTACTTGGCGTTATTACTTTTTATTCCTGGCGGTGACCTGATTTCATTTATTATCGCAACTTTACCGCAACATCGCACAAAATCGACATATACATTTGAAGATCCAAAAAAAAGTAATAAAAATGATGATCATAGAAACGGCAAATGATGTTTTGATGTAATACAAATAAAGTTTAATGTGATCAACTGGATAAATTTCTCCAAACTAAAGGAGCTAAGTATGGTTGAAACAGATGGTTTACTTTTACGGCAGTTTCAAGACGAAGACTGGTTGGACGTGCTGGAATATGGCTCACAAATACAGGTAGCTAAAGCAGCTAATTTTACTGCTCTGCGAACTAAAAAGGATGCAATATCTTTCCAAAATATTTTACGAAGGGATGGTGTTTGGGCAATAGAGGAAAAAGTTAGCAATAAAGTTATTGGAAATATTGGTTCATTTAAAATAATCAAGCCGAATGGACTTTTAGAAAAAAGTGGGTATGAAGTTGGTTATGCATTGAATCAAAATTTCTGGGGTCGGGGTTTGATGACGAAAGCCCTGAGAAAGCTTTGTGATTTGGAGAAAAAGAGGGGTACATTGTTTTTATAGGCACGGGTGTATTCTGATAATTTAGCGTCATGTAAAGTTTTGCAAAACAACGGATTTAAGCTTAAAAGTCAAAGAGAAGTATTTGATGTTTTTTTACCAAATAGAAAAATTAGTGAGTTATATTATGTTAAAATATTAACTCGAGAGATAGAAAGGTCTGAAAACAATGCAGTTGACGAAAGGTTTTGAACAAGCCGCATGTATCGTCGCGTTATTAGCTACACAAAAAAGAGATATCCCAGTATCATCAGGAGTTATCAATGAAACTTTAGGCGGTTCTGCTACATATCTGCACAAAATTATGCGTAAGCTTGTAGTAGGAGGATTGATCACTTCAGTTTCTGGTAATAGCGGCGGTTTTTCACTTGCCAAAGAACCAGAAGAGATCACTTTATTGGAAGTTTATCATGCAACAGAAGGAAAGGTCGATACATTTCCTGATTTAGGATTTTTTGAGCATGCTTTCCAAGATTTTCCATCCCTAGCGATGAAAGCTGATGGAGCAATAACGAATGCCTTCCATCATGCTGATCGCTTGTGGTCTGATTATATTGGAAGTGTTACAGTTCAAGATTTGATATGGCAAACTTTCAAGGTTGACCAAATTCCGTTAGTTGATTGGAATAATTTATCAGAAGAAGATATCAAGGGCCTCAATTAAGACTAAGCGGTCTTATGGAAATTTTTTAGCCTTAGTTATTTAGAAATTAAGTCAAGTTTTAGTTATTTTGCTAGCTTAATAAAAAGGAGCACATTCATGACAGAGAGAAAAGAAAAGTATTATGGTGCTGATGCAGTTGTAGATAGTTTGATCAATCATGATGTTAAGTATGTTTTTGGTATCCCGGGAGCTAAGATAGACCGGGTTTTTGAAAAACTTGATCATCCAACGAATAAAAATGCTCCCAAGTTTATTTTGACACGCCATGAGCAAAACGCTGCTTTTATGGCTGCAGGTATTGGGCGGATCACTGGTCATCCGGGCGTTGTTATCACAACATCTGGCCCTGGGGCCTCTAATTTAGCAACAGGTTTAGCTACTGCTACGACAGAAGGCGACCCTGTTTTGGCTTTGTCAGGACAAGTTCAACGGACTGATCTTTTGCGTCAGACTCATCAAAGTATGGATAATACTTCAGTTTTTACGGGGATCACTAAATATGATGCTGAAGTTCAAGATGCAGATAATATTTCTGAAGTTATTGCAAATGCCTACCAAGAAGCTGAGGCTGCTAAGCAGGGTGCAAGTTTCGTTTCTATTCCACAAGATGTTACGGATGCAGAAATGAAAACCGATGTTTTGGCACCGATCCCTGCTCCGATTTTAGGACCAGCTAGTCCGATCGAATCGACCATGTTAGCTTCGCGCATTAAAAAAGCAAAGTTGCCTGTTTTATTAGTCGGGATGCGTGCTTCAGACCCCGAAACGACAAATGCGATACGTAATCTTGTGCGTGATACACATTTGCCAGTCGTTGAGACATTCCAAGGTGCGGGTATTATTTCACGTGAATTAGAAGATGATTTCTTTGGCCGCGTGGGTCTTTTCCGTAATCAGCCAGGTGATCAATTACTGAAAGAAAGCGACTTAGTGATCGCAATTGGTTACGATCCCGTTGAGTATGAACCGCGTAACTGGAATGCCAATTTTGATAAGAGTATTGTGGTGATCGATTCAATGCGCGCACAATTGGATAAGAATTTCCAACCACAACGTGAATTAGTCGGTGATATTTCGCAAACACTAGAGTTTTTACTGCCATATATGAAAGGATTTAAGTTACCAGAAGGATCGTTACCATTTTTGGAAAAATTACGGGGGCAGTTAAAGTTAAGGGATGAGCCACCAGCATTGTCAGAAGGCCAAGTTCGTTGCCATCCACTCTCTGTGATCCATGCTTTACAGGCACGAGTTTCTGATGAAATGACTGTTACAGTTGATGTGGGGAGTTTTTATATCTGGATGGCTCGTCATTTTAGAAGTTATGAGCCGCGACACTTGTTATTTAGTAATGGGATGCAGACATTGGGTGTAGCGTTGCCTTGGGCGATCTCAGCTGCACTGGTTCGTCCGCAAACACAGATCGTTTCTGTATCAGGTGATGGTGGTTTCTTGTTTTCCGCACAGGATCTGGAAACTGCAGTCCGGTTGAATTTAAACATTGTTCATATCATTTGGAATGATGGCAATTACGATATGGTCAAGTTTCAAGAAGAGATGAAATACGGTCAGTCAGCCGCAGTTAAGTTTGGTCCAGTCGATTTTGTCAAATACGCAGAAAGTTTCGGTGCAACAGGTTTACGTGTTAGTGCTGTTGCACAATTAGACCAGGTACTTGACCAAGCTTTTGCTACAGATGGTCCAGTCATTGTTGATATCCCGGTCGATTATAGCTTTAACCAAGAACTTGGCGAGCAATTATTAGATGACCAGTTACGGTAAAATTAACGTATTTGAATGATTATGTTTTTAATCATGTTTAGTAAAATGAGGAGGTTGTTTTTTTGGCAAAAGATTTTTCAAAACTATTTCAACATGGAACTTTGGCAACTTTAGTTCCAGGTTTATTTGATGGTACATTTCCAGTTGGAGACCTTTTAAAAAAAGGTGACACAGGGATCGGAACAGCCGCCGGATTAGGTGGCGAAATGGTTGTCTTAGATGGAACTCCTTATCTAGTTAAAAGCGATGGTCAAATCGATATTTTACCAGCTGATACTTTGGTTCCATTTGCCACGGTTCATTTTGATAAAACTGATCAGGTAGGAGAAAAGGTAGTGGACTTAGCCGAAAATGATCTAGGAGAAAAAATATTTTCCAAACGATCATTACAGAATGTCTTTTTTGCTGTCAAGATCACTGGTCAGTTTGAGCATGTAAAAACACGGGCAGTAGCCGCACAGACTAGACCCTATCCTACCCTTTCTCAAGTGGCGGACAAACAGGCTGTTTTTGAAGAAAATGAGAGTCAAGGAACGGTGATCGGGTATTTTTCACCAGAACTTTTCCAAGGAATGGCTTCAGCAGGTTTTCATCTGCATTACCTGAATGACCATCATTCTTTAGGCGGTCATCTACTTGATTTTAAAGTTAGTGAAGGAACCTTGATAATTCAGCCATTTGCCAGCGTTGAACAGCATTTTCCGCTGGATAATGATGAATTTATGGGCCATGATTTTGAACTCGGGGAGATGGATTCTCAAATTAGACATTCAGAATCTTAAGCTAAGATAAAGTACTTGTTACAATATCTAAATTTTTTTATTTGTTATTTGAACCTGTAAAGCTTTATAATGTAAATTATCGAAAAGAGGTCGCAGACTTTAAGAGTAAGATGACTTAGTCAGGAAAAGGACGGAGGTCATGTGAAAGGAAAGGACTGCCGAAGATGACAACGATTTTCCGCGTTGTTAGCTGGGGTCTAGTATAAGATACTAGGAACTGTCGTGGGGAATACCCTGCGGGGCGCTATCGAGATGTTATTTGCCGTTTTTACGGGATGATTATTGATAGAATATCAGTTGGCGCGGTTTTCGATTTTGAAAGCCGTGCTTTTTTGTTTATTTTATTATTTTCTTGGTCGCCTCTTCGAATAAACTTTTATTTGGAGGGAACAATTGTGAAGAAACGAAATGTTTCTGAAGTTACTAATGGCCAGCAAGTGTCTGGTCAACAAGAAGGTGCTAATGGGGTCAAGCGGTCGTTAAAGACAAGACACGTGTCAATGATCGCGTTGGGTGGAAGCATTGGTACTGGGTTATTTGTCGCTAGTGGTTCTGCTATCTCAACTGCCGGACCAGGTGGAGCTTTGGTTGCGTATATTGGAATTGGGTTAATGGTGTATTTCTTAATGACATCGTTAGGCGAAATGGCAACTTATCTTCCGGTGACAGGGTCATTTGCAACTTATGCGCGTCGATTCGTTGATCCGGCGATGGGTTTTGCGATGGGATGGAACTATTGGTTTAACTGGGCGATCACATTAGCTGTTGATATTTCAACAGTTGGTTTAGTTTTAAAATTTTGGTTTCCACATGTCCCAAGTTGGACTTTTAGTGTAGGTGCTTTGGCAATTATTTTTATTATTAACGCTTTGTCAGTCAATTCTTTTGGTGAAACTGAATATTGGATGGCTTTGATCAAGGTCGTTACTGTCATTGTTTTTCTGGTAGTCGGGTTCTTAACAATTTTTGGTATTATCAATGGACATGCTACATATTTGGAAAACTTTGTTTATAAGAAGGCTCCTTTTGTTGGTGGTATCCCAACTATCTTATCTGTCTTTGTTGTTGCTGGTTTTTCTTTTCAGGGGACTGAATTGATCGGGATCACTGCTGGTGAATCAGAAAATCCTGGTGAAAGTATCCCTAAGGCGATCAAGCAGGTATTTTGGAGAATTATCTTGTTTTATATTTTGTCAATTTTCGTAATTGCTGCATTGATCCCTTATACTAGTCCTAATTTACTAGGTTCTGATGCGGGTGATGTTACGATCAGTCCATTTACATTAGTCTTTCGTCGAGCCGGCCTAGCAGGTGCAGCCGGGATCATGAATGCTGTGATCTTAACTTCTGTATTATCTGCAGCTAATTCCGGGATGTATGCTTCAACACGGATGTTATTTTCTCTTGGAGTTTCTGGGGATGCGCCTAAGATCTTCAAGCGGGTCAATACTCGCGGGATCCCAATGCCCGCGTTGATCGGTACAGCGGCTGTTGGCTTGATCACATTTGCGACAAGTATTTTTGGTGATCGAATTTATAATTTCTTGGTTAGTGCGAGTGGTTTGAGCGGTTTTATTGCGTGGGTCGGGATCGCGATCTCACATTATCGTTTCAGAAGAGCGTTTAAGGCGCAAGGTCATGATTTATCTGAATTACAGTATCACGCTAAGTGGTTCCCGTTCGGTCCAATTTTAGCACTTATTTTGTGTATTTTAGTCATAATTGGACAGGATCTGGGATCATTTGCCAGTTTTGATTGGCAAGCAATTCTGTTTTCTTATATGTCAGTGCCGCTATTTTTGATTTTATTTATTTACTATAAAATTCGGCATAAGACCAAACTGATCCCGCTTGATGAGGTTGATTTAACTACACATGAGATAAATGATGAAAAAAAAGATAAGAAAGCTTGAACTTTTTAAAATTTTCAATTATATTTAAGTTAGTCGAATAAATAAACGTCATGGTACATCTTAAGTAAGCATGTCAGAGACACAGTGGTGGGTGCGAACTGTGAAGCTGAAATTCCAATGTATCTTTTGGTGGGCAGGTAATGCTGCACGGGAGACCGTTATTTGGTTAAGTGCGAATTAATATGATTCGAACTTGGGTGGTACCGCGAAAAAGCAAGTCTTTCGTCCCAATTGTGGGATGAGAGGCTTGCTTTTTATTTTGATTTGAGATTTTAAGATCATTGCTTGAAATATATGAAAGATAATTATACGAGGAGGAACTATTTATGTTAGATGTAAAAATGATCAGACAAAAACCAGACGAGTTTAAAGATCGTTTAAGTACTCGTGGAGTTGCTGCTGAGGAAATTGATGCTTTATTGGATGAGGATCAGAAACGTCGCGATCTTTTGAATCAAACTGAACAGCTAAAAAGTCAACGTAATAAAGTTTCTGGTGAGATCGCTCAAGCTAAACGCAATAAAGAAGACGCATCTGATGCAATCGCTAAAATGCGTGAAGTGGGCCAAAAAATTAAGGAATTAGATGAACAAGCTGATCAAGCAGTTGCCAAGGTCAACGATATGGCAGCCCGTTTACCTAATTTACCTAATGAAACGATTCCTGTTGGACCAGATGAAAGTGCAAATGTTGAAATACGTAAAGTTGGAACGCCACGGAAATTTGATTTTGAACCTAAGGCTCATTGGGATATCGGGGAAGACTTAGATATTTTAGATTTTGAACGTGGTGCAAAAGTTTCTGGCGCACGTTTTGTTTACTATAAAGGATTGGGTGCGAAATTAGAACGCGCTTTGTATAATTTCATGCTGGATGAACATGAAAAAGAAGGTTATACGGAAATGATCACACCATATATAGTTAACGATGATTCAATGTTTGGTACGGGGCAATTTCCAAAGTTTAAAGAGGATGTCTATCAGATAAAAGGGCAAAACATGACTATGATCCCCACAGCTGAAGTACCGTTGACTAATTATTATCGAGGGGAAGTTATACCTGATGAGAAGCTTCCTGTTTATGTGACAGCTTTAAGTCCGTCTTTCCGTTCGGAGGCTGGTAGCGCTGGTCGTGATACTCGTGGTTTGATCAGAATGCATCAATTTAATAAAGTTGAAATGGTCAAGTATACTAAACCTGAGGATTCATATGATGAATTGGAAAAAATGACAGAAAATGCAGGTAGTATTATGGAAAAGCTAGGCCTCCCTTACCACGTTATCACATTATCAACAGGGGATATGGGATTTAGTGCGGCTATGACTCATGATCTAGAAGTTTGGATGCCAGCACAAAACACCTATCGTGAAATTTCTAGTTGTTCTAATACCGAAGATTTTCAAGCCAGACGTGCGCACATTCAGTATCGTGATGAAAATGGTAAGTTGAACTTTGTGCATACCTTAAATGGTTCGGGCCTTGCGGTAGGACGGACAGTCGCTGCGATTTTAGAAAATTGTCAAAACGAAGATGGTTCTGTTACTATTCCAGAAGTATTACGTCCATATATGCATGGAGTTAACAAAATAACAAAATAGTTTTTAAGTTTGAATGAAGTGAATCCTAACTCATTCAAACTTTTTTTATGGGGTTTATTTTAAATTTCAGGGTGGTAATGTTTTTGAAATTATTTTAAAAATTTAAAGTAAATTTGTTGTTTAAACAATGACGAACTATGTTTAAAAGGTAGTGGATTTAATATGGAAAAGTACTGTGTTTTTTTCTCTGTTTAAGTTTAAAATTCGTTATTTATGCTTCGATAAATTTATTTTGAGAAAAGTGTTGACGGTCGGCGCTTTCGTTGGTATGATTATATTTGTTGTTTGAAAGATAAACCTTTGATCGTTAACCGATTAAATATATAGTATTTTTCTTGACATTGGTGTGAAGGATTGATATATTATACAGGTTGTCTTTTAGGCACCAAGAAAATCATTAATAAAATTAGTTCTTGACTTAATCACTCATATGGTGATATACTTGGAGAGCTGATCGTATCAGTGAAGTAGATCTTTGAAAACTGAACAAAGTTTCGACAAATCAAATGTGTGAGGTCGCTTATCTTAACGATAAGTGCAAACAACATTTGCGAAGTCAATTCGCTAGTAAAATTTATGAGTCACAAACTTTAAAATGAGAGTTTGATCCTGGCTCAGGACGAACGCTGGCGGCGTGCCTAATACATGCAAGTCGAACGCA
>DXAP01000179.1 GCA_019116985.1 Candidatus Ligilactobacillus excrementavium
GCTTCAGCTAGGTTGCCGCCACCTGCATAGTTATTGACGAAGAGTGCACCAAGTTCTCCAGCTTCATATAAATGAGGGATTGGAGTGCCAGCTGGATCTAAGACTTCAGAACGAGCGTTCTTGCGTCCGCCGCCTTGAGTATTTAACATATTTTGTTTAACGGCTACAGCATAGTAAGGGCCGTCGTCAAATGCACGCATGTTCTTACGTCCCCATTCGTAGTCAATGCCTTCATTTGCAAAGTGATTGAATTTGTCGATCGTGTTTTGTAAAATCTCTGGATCTTTGCCAATAGCTTGGGCCATTTCTTCAATAGAGGTGAATTTTTCAGCTTCCTCCCACATTTTAGGTGGATTGATACCCGGTGTATTATCTTTGTCCCAATTATTTTTAAATTCATCGGCTTTTGTTTGGTCAAAAATAATATATGGTGAAACGTGGGCAAATGGTACTCTCCATGTACCATGGATATTAACGTGACCATGGCGGTTGATCATATCTTCTCCAATATAACGAGTACCATTGTCACCAACTAAGATGACGCTACCCGTTTGAGCGGTAGGAAAGACAACTGATGTAGTACCTTTCCCACGAGTGTGTTTAGGTGCTTTCAAGGACAGGCCATGCATGATCCCTAGTGATTCATAACTGCGCATATTCCATAAGTCAGCACCGACTTCCATTTCCATTTTAACGCCGTCGCCATTGTTATATAAGGTACCGATCGGTTGCAAGTATGGTTCTTGCAAATAATCTTGCATCATTGCTTCATTATTTTCAAATCCGCCAGTAGCAACAACAACACCGTTTTTAGCTTTAATATTCCGTAAAACATTTTCTCGCTCTATCTGGGCACCAACGATCGTATTTGAATTTTTGTCTTGAATCAAATGACGGCCGGGAGATGAGAACCAAACATCGATTTTGTCATTGCGATCAGTGACAGCTTTACGCAAATCTTTCCATAAGGCTGCATCTTCAAATCCTTCATGGACAGTAGTTAGGTCATAAGCATCACTACCAGGAAATTCATCAAATTCCTCGATAAATGAACGAACGATGTCACTCCCAAAATAATTTTCACGGAAACTAAATGGTTTCTCGTTAAAATATTTAGCAACATAGTCTTTCATATGATAAAGGCCATCAGTAAAAGTAGTCATGACATCATCATCAATTGAAAATGGTTCTGCCATTGCTTTGTGATAAGCTTTCAATTTTTCTGGATCATTACCGGATGCTAAGAATTGGTCAGAAAGCCGAGTGTTACCACCTTCTTTGCCTTCGGGTGCTGAATCAACTAGTAAAACTTTTGCACCATTATCAGCTGCAAAACGGGCTGCAGAGGCACCACCAGCACCGAATCCTAAAACTATGACATCATAGACTGCGTCCCAACGAATATTGCGATTTGTGACGACCATGTATGTTTCCTCCTTGTGAAAAATGTATTTTATTACATTGTCAATTATATAACGATTTAAAGAAAAGTAACAGTATATTTTTGAAATCGTTTTAAAAACGTTTAAATACAAAAAAATTACTAACTGTTACTTTACTTGACAGTTAGCAATTTTTTATTATTCATTTTTAGAACGTTGGATCTCGTCTAAAGAAACGTTCATTGAGAGTGGTGCTTCAAAAGGTACGATACATAACATGTATAAAATGTAAATTAATTCGTCGGTTGATAACGGATCATCGTCATTTAACCAAGTTTCAAAAGTGTTATAGATACCAGTTGCTAAAAAGTCACTTAGATTTTGAGCGATCTTAGTGGTATCCCATTGTTTTGGTAATTGTCTGCGCTTTAGTTGCTTTAAAATCACGCCTTGTGTGTCGTTAAAAACTAACTTTTTAAAGTCTTTTGAAACGTCCGTGATTTGGCTTAACGCTTGCAAAATTGTTTTATTATTTTGCATGAACTTAACTAAACGTGCATTGAATTTTAAGCTAGGTTGCTCGGTTTCTTCTTTGAGTGGTACTAATAAAAAATGTAATTCTTGAAATTTTTCATCAACTAAAATATCAGCTAGTTGGCTCAATCCTTTATAATGAGCATAAAAAGTTTTTCTTGTGATATTGGCTTGCCCAGCGAGACTAGTAACAGTTATTTTACTTGGTTCTACTGTGCTGAGTTGATGCAAAAAAGCGTCTTTGATAGCTTGTTTACTTTTTTCTATCCTACGGTCTTCAACCATTTTTATCCCTCCTAAATAAAAACAGAGCGGAGTGAATCGCTTAAAAGTTGAGCACTATCGGGCTTCAACAATAAGTCGTGCTTTTTGCGACTTGTTGTTGAAGTTGGATAGGCGGAAACTTTTGATTTACGCAGCTCGACTACTAAAACAGAGCGGAGTGAACCGGTAGAAAGTGAGCACTAATGGACTTAGGCATTATGACAAGCGCTTTTTCTTGCTGTGATGCCCGAGTTGATTAGGCGGAATTTTCTGGTTCATGCAGCTCGACTAAAAAACAGAGCGGAGACAAGCTGGGAGAACTCGAGCACTAATGGGCTTGGACATTATGACAAGTGATTTGTGCTTGTCGTGATGTTTAAGCTAATTAGGCGGAAAGTTCTAGCTTGCCGCAACTCGACTATTAAAACAGAGCAGAGAAATTCGGTAGACAACAAGCATTATCGGGCTCGGAACTTATAGTGTGTTCTATGCACTGTGAGATCCGAGTTGGATAAGCGGAGTTGTCTGAATTTTGGAGCTCGACTAAACAACAAAAGTATAACTGTATATTATTATACAACCTTTATATATCTGTGGGAATAAAGAGAATAGCATAAAATGAAAAGCGCGATGATTTCTGAAAAATTGATATTTTCTATGGTAATTTCAGAAATAAGTGATACAATATCAATTATTATAAAAACGAACTAT
>DXAP01000180.1 GCA_019116985.1 Candidatus Ligilactobacillus excrementavium
TGAACAAAATCATGCTTGTTCTCCATAAAAAAATCACCTCATCTTATTTAATAAGGTAATCATAACTTGTGCTTAATTTGCATTAAAGACGGTCAGTTAAGCGGTGCTTACGTAACCTTACCGTCCTCAACTTGGAAACCAAACTCAGTTTGAATTTTTTGTCCTGCATCATCCTTAGTAACATAATAAATGACCCCACGATCAGAATAAGTTTGTGCTTGATAAGGTTCCCCTAGTTTTTCAATTAGTTCATCTTCACTGATCTCATCGTTGATCTTGTCGTATTTTTCAGGACTAAACTTGTTGTTTTTAACAGTCGGCTGTAATAAGAACTTAGATTGAACTTCATCTTGATCATTGACTGTGACTCTAAAGTAATTGGTTTCTGTATAGTTGGTATACCAAGTATATGAAGTATCACTGCTCCGGTCTGCTTTACCTAATTTATCTTTTAGCTCATCAACAGTTGTACCTTTTTTAGCTTCTTTGCCGCTCTTAGCAACAGCAATTTCATTGTATTGCTTCATTGTCAATGGCTTTTTAACCTGCAACTCAGCCTTAGGAAGTTGTTTGTATTTACCATCTTTAATTTTCTTAAAACCCTGTTTTTTGATCAGATCTTCGCTTTTTTCAAATGAAATATACTTCTTCTTTTTACCTGAATCAGCGGATGTCGTCTGGTCACTCAACTTCAAAAAATCATCCACAGATGCTTCTTTTAAATCAACTGACACCTTTTCTTTCAAATATGAATCATGATACTTAATTTCATCTTTGACACCCTTAGTGTCATTATACTTTTGAACTTCACTTTTGATCTGGTCTTTAGCTTCGTCTTTATTATTTGCTTTTAAAGATGCATACGTGATCTTATTGTCTGTCGTTTGTTTAACCACTTTGTCATCTTGATAATAATAAGTTACACGTGAATCAACACCATTTTTTACCTGCTGAAAAGTAGCTTTTTCGGTTTTTTTACCACAGCCAGCAATTATAAGTAACATCATCGCAGCCACTAAAAGTATTTTGGTGAACTTAAGCGATACATTTTTTTCTTTCATAGAAATTCCTCCTTGTGTTGGTTGTCGGGCAACTCAATAATTCTACTTGCATCTAACTATTTTTCACAAAACGGATTTCATTAAATGCGAAGCAGCCTTAATTTAGCACACATACAATTATTTGTGTTAAATATAATTCACAAGGATAAGTTTACTGAAAGCGGTTCAATTAATCAACTAATATGGTTATAAAAATGAAAAAACTTGCGTTCCAGTGCATGTGGTCAGCAATGCTAATTAATTGCCGCAATTTTGCAATCTGTTTTAACATGACACAAGCAAAACTTTTAGCAAGATTATTTGGTTTGTTTTTTGACTTCAGGTAAATTTACGCTTGCTTAATTGTACAATATATTGTACAATTGAAACATAAAAGAAAGGGGCTGAGTTCATGGAAGCTGTATCTTATTCTGTGCTACGTAAAAACCTAAAACATTATTTACAACAGGTTAATGATGACGCAACTACATTGTTAGTAACTAATCGAGATGATGTTGATGATACGGCGGTTTTAATGTCTAAAAGAGATTACGATAGTATGACTGAAACACTAAGAATCATGAGTAATCCGGCATTAATGGATAAAATCCGGCGTGGACAAGAACAAATAACCGCGGGTAAAACTAAACAGCATGAGTTGATAGAGCCAAATGATTAAAGCCTGGACTGATGATGCTTGGGACGACTATATGTACTGGCATAAACGAAATGACAAGCGGACCATTAAGCGGATCAATAAGTTAGTTGAGGATATTGATCGACACCCATTTGAGGGGCTGGGTAAGCCAGAACCGTTAAAATACGAGTTGACCAATACTTGGTCAAGGCGAATCACTCAAGAACATCGTTTAATATATCAGATTGAAAATGATACTATGTATATTTTATCGGTGCGTGATCATTATTAAAAAACGAAATAAAAGCGGAACACATAAACCAAAATTCTAGTTTATGTGTTCCGCTTTTTAAGCAAAGATTTGTTAGTCGTTTTAGTTTAGCATAAGCAATACTGGTTTACATAACCCGGACTTATTAGGAGTAGAAGATATAGGTTTATTCCCAACCTAGTGACTATTCAATTTTTACTGTTCCATTTCAAATTGAACGAGTTATTATGAGATGTTTTTACTTTCTCATAAAAGATTGGAGTTTCCGATAATTTGTTAATCCTGCTTTTTTCTTTAATTCATCAATTTTAAACCCAGATGCCGACATAATGGAGAAGCCAAGTAAAGTTATGATTAAAGAAGAATCGTTATGAAATTTAATGTAGGAAATTCCTACAAAAAAGATAATGGCACCAATAAGCATTACTATTGCTAGAAGTCTCAACTTCTCTTTAAGTTTTCTAATATGCATTATGAGTACCTCCTTAAGTTAAAGTAAAAGCGTCGCATTCTTATAGTAAGTATAAATTAGTAATTCTAATTATTCAATTTTTCTCGGTACATGGTTTAAAATTCAGGCATGTACTTGGTAAGATACAAAAGAATTAGCTCATTTAACATAATCATGATTTATCAAAATCCAAAGTTTACCTTTGTTTAAACGATAAAAGGAACAAAGCTCCATAGTATCCCGATAACACCATTAGTAGATTATATGAATCTTTAAGAAAATAAATTAGAGTGGGGACAGGTGCTTGAAAGAAAATTAAAATAAATGGACAAAGCATTAGTACAAAGTTACTGATTCTAAAGAGGAAACTATTACTTTTGCTCCTCATATAGGCAAAAAGAATAAATAACAGAATTATTCCAGCAGCCTTAACGACAAACGAAAGTAACGAGAAAGAAAAACCAATGTATGAATAAGTTTGAGCAAACAGCTTATTAGCAAACCAATTGTATAAAATTAATCCAAATAGTATCAGAAAAGGCCCGAGTAGATTTAGTAAATATATAGTACTTCTTTTCATACTTTACCCCCTTAAAATAAAAATATGCTATTCTAATTAACTTATTTCTAGCTAGAGCGATTACAAATAGAAGCAGGAATAAAAAACTTTAGATGAGTGTACCGTACCAAAGCAGAATTTTGCAAAAAATGTTAATTGAGCTAAAAAGATTTGCTGTTTCAAATTATAGTGCTACAAAACTAAGAGTTTGACATAATTGCGGTTATTGAGAGTATTTTAGCTACATTGACGGTATAAACAGTAATAAACTTACGCTAAATATAGCGTCTAAAGCGACTAAAATACTAGCAGCTATTAAAAGATTATGTTTTTTACGTATTATTGCAGTAACCAGCAAACTAATGGTTATTATAGTTACAGCTATCCAAATATCAGTTAAAGAAAGCAATAAAAACACCTCTTAATGGTTTAGGGTCTATTTATAACAAATGGGCCCTTAATTTAAAAGATTTCCAAATATTACCGGTATAGAAGCGAGACCATAACCAAGTTCCCTTTGTCTTAGCTCAGCGTTGTTAATGTGGCCATTTTTTACTTCGGATTGAATGAATTTATAAATATCTAACATCACGGGCGGTATGGTCCTCTTATTTTTCATATAATGATCAGAGATTCCTCGGCCTAATTTAGTGGCTACTTTACTGTAGGACTCTTCATTGTTAAGTTCGGTTGCACATTTTAGCAATAAATCCATTAAATCAGGGTATTTGTTTACTTCATTATCATCATAGGCTTTGCTCATCATGTCCATAAGCTTTTTTTCTTTCATGGATAATCACGACCTTGATTTTTGGAAATGCTTTTTGTAAAAAATGAGGGCAGAGTATCAGCGAATGCTAGACAAAGGATTGGAAAAATTCCACTAAATTGCATATCGTAGAAATCAGGAACTAAGCGGGTTACAGTAAAATAAACAATAAGCATTAGACAAATACAAATACCATGAAAATAGCTAATAGTTGATTGTCTATTTTTTTCCTTGAATTGTGGTTTTTTTCTTTCAAATAAAAAGGTGGCACTAAATAAAACAAGCAACATAATGATCAACGCACTTGCTTGTATCCAGCCATTTATGAAACTGACAGGAAATGAAATGATTATTACAATTAACCACCAAATTAACTTATAGCTTCCGAATTTCCAATCAACCATAAAAAAGCCTCCAATCTTATTACCAAAAACATAACTTAGTTAGAAAACAATTTCAATTTATTCAACCAAAGTCAATATTGTCTAACATTTCTTCCGTACTGGCCTGGTCTAAGCCTAAATAAGCCAGGGCCATAGATTCACTGCTATGATTAAGCAAGTGCATGACCAGCCCGATATTGTAATTGGACTGCATATAAACGCGATAAGCGCCAGTTTTGCGCATGGTATGGGTCCCTAAATAGTCTAAATCAAGGAGATCCCCAACTTTGGCCATGACTTTATAAAATTGTTTTTCGGTAATGTGCTGGTCCGGGTGCTTGGTTGACGGAAAAAGCCATTCTGAAATAATATTTTCTTGTTCTAACCACCGTTGATAGGCTAAGAGATCACCCACCACTGGTTTAAGGTATAAACGGTTGGCTTTGCCGGTTTTGCGGTCGTGGAGATAGGTATTCTGACGCACATTGCCTTGGTCGTCAAAAACATCGGTCCATTGGAGCGTCAGAATGTCGCTGATACGCAACAAAGTAGCTTTGCCCACCTGAAAAATGGTGTAGTTGCGGCGGCCGGCTTTAAAAAAATTCAGTAACGTGCCTTGCACGAGATGTAAGACGTTGGAATCTTTGATCGGTAAGACTTTTTGTTCCATAAAAAAACAACCCCTAATTTTGGCGTGTTTGTAGTTTAGCAACACGCACTTTTTAGGGGCTATTTTGCCATAATTTTGCTTGAAAGTGCCCCTTTTATTTTTTTGAAAAAACAAAAGGCTGTTCTAATAAGAAAGCCGAGGGGCCATTACTTAATAATGGACCCTAAATCTAAAGCGATTTATATGGTTAGGTTATGATTTGAACATTTTAAAAGTAATTAGTTTACGAGTAGATATGCAGAAGAGACCTCAACTTATAATGTTTAATTTTTAGGAGAATAGCCTATTCATATCCTCAAAGCTGCGTTTAATTTGTTGGACGTTAGGAAATTTTTTTTCAGCTAGAATGTAGTTAATTCCCGTAAAAACGACGGCTGTTAGT
>DXAP01000181.1 GCA_019116985.1 Candidatus Ligilactobacillus excrementavium
ATGGATACAATCAAGAAATTGTTAAAATGGACTTTAGTCAGTGTTTCTGTATTAAGCGCATTACTTTCTTTAGGAACAGTCTTAGGCACTAAAAAAGTAGTGGAAAAGGCAAAAGATAAAGATTAACTCTCAGCAAATAAATTAATATAAGAAAAAGCTTCGACTGGGGTTCGAAGCTTTTTTTGTATTAAACTTATTTATTAGCTGCATAAATGGCGTAAACAGATAAGACAATTGCGATAATTGAAAGCCAAAAAGCCCATTGTGTCATAAAGCTCATCTCCTCTTGCACAAATTTCATAAAAATAAAAACCACAGGTAAGAGCGCTATTCATCTGTGGAAAAGGATGCTTGGAGTTAGTAGCATTGATTGTCATATTTTTAAGCCATCCTTTTACCTTAGTATAATACATTTTTAATTTTTATCAATGTTATACCCTTAAAGGAATAATTTAATTTATACATACTTTCACTTTATTATGTTTAAATTTTCCACGAACCAGTAATTTTGATTTTTTGAGACTTATTCTTTGATTAGCTTGATCAAGTCATCATAACTATGCGAAAAGTCATGTGGATAGTTATGTTCGCACTTTTTCAAATCTCTGATCATGGTCAAAATTTTGCGTGGATCTTTTTCAGTCGTATGCTGAATATAATCTAAATCTTCAAACCAATTATAATAAGACGAACTAGCTTTACCGTAACTATTATCAAAAACTAGACAAGGCGTCTGGGTGATCACTGAAAAAATCATTCCATGCAAACGGTCAGTCACGATGACTTCACTAGATTTTATTTGATCTAATTTCCGTTCTAGCAGCCATTTTCTTTCAGAAATACGTACTTGATCTAAGTTCGTGTTAGTCTTTTCATCGCCATCGTACGCTTTAAAAGGTATCACTGTATCAGTCTGTGCGACATCATTACCAACGTAGTCTAATGCTTGACCCAAGACTTCTAACAATTTATCTTCAGTCACCTTTTCAGAATCTTCACGCATAATAAATAAGACACCGTCTCGTTTGAAATCTGGCCGGTTTGGCTTTAAGGAAAGTACAATATCAGCAGTATAGATCACATTTACATCAAAATTTTTCTTGAGATAATCTAATGACTTAGTTTCACGAGCTACTACTGTCAGGTTAGGATTCTTTTGATATGCTTCCTGGCTCTTTTGCAGCTCCTCTTGTCCTTGTTCATTATCTTCAAAATTTACTGATTGCGGAAAAGAGATCGTCTTATTATTAACAAAAGTCGAAAAAACCTTCCGCCGTGGTTCTTCATGGTTTAAATAAACACTACCGATATTACCGCCACCAGTATAACCAATAATATCGCTAGAACGTAATAATGGCAGTAAGTCATCTATTGCTTGGTCTGTATTAGGTTCTGGGATTTCAATATAAGCCATTTCTGGGAAATGTTTCGCGAAAAAGCTTTTTTCCGCATATGCGATTGCTTGATCTCCCAAATTATTATATGTCGGCACGCCAAACATATAAAAACGTTGCGGCTCATTTGGCAAATCTTGAATCAACTTTTTTAAAGAGATACTGCCTAACGAATAAGCAAAATTTAAATTAACGATATCTGTTGCTGTCTTTGCATCCATTTCTATTTCCTCCTTGATTTTCTTCTTTACTTAGTAATTCCAATCAAAACTGCGCCGAGCACGACCAAAGCTAAGCCCCACATGGTGTATTTCATCTCATGTTTAGTCTTAACTTCATGTAAGAACCAAATTCCGCCAATGGTTGAAACAACTACGTTTAGCTGTGACAAGGTAAACCCAACTGCAACACCGTTGATTTGATTACTAAATAGCAAACCAACATTGGCTACGCTAAAACAAATCCCGGTAAGCATATTTTGCCACGTCTTCTTGCCAAACATATCGTTGTCTTTTTCAAATGAAGATAAAAGCATTACTCCGGCTGTCATTGCGATAGATTGTGGTAGTAAAACATCGCCACCATTTAAATCAAAAACTCGGGGTAAAACAGCATAACCTGCTTGCCCAATAGATGAAATGATCAAAATTAGCATACCTTTTTTAAGGTTAGAACTACCGCCCTTTTCAATTTTATTATCTTCGACCGTAGTAAAGGCAACACCCAAAACAATTATTGCAATAGCTGGAAGTCCGACAAAATATTGCCAAGCATGAGTCCATTCCTGTAATGCGATCGCACCCAACAACGTTGTTAAGACTAATTGTTCACCAGTACTGACCGGCATGGCCGTTGAAACGCCCAACAAGTCAAATGATTTAGTTTGCAAGATCTGGCCTAAACTCCAGCTCAAACCACTCAAAATTGAACCCCACAACAAAGCCGCTGTCATTTCAGGCCGTAGGTAAAAATACGCTGCTATCCCAAAAACAATTGTGGTCAAAGCCATACCTAAAGTTTTATTAGTATACTTTCCCCCAATTTTTTGCATAACCAAGGCTTGCAATCCCCATCCTAAAGCAGGGACCAAGCCAATTAAAATTCCCATTTGCAATCACCTTCCTTTGATGTACTCAATTACTGTAATTTTTCACCTCCTAATATTGCATTTATAAAAATTGTACCACTTAATGCATCATTATTTAAAATATAAACATTTATACCTTTGTGGAAATAAAAATTATCAAACGATATTAAAAAAAGCCCATTAACTTAAATTAACGGCAGTACTTTAAAAATTTTTACTACTTTTCCGAGTTCTTGAACCCGTTTCCAGTATGAACTGCAAAATTATCTCAGAATTTTAGTATTTTTGTGCTGCCTGAGCCAGACTAGTAAAAATTCGTTCCTTAGTCATGGTACGGCATAGAGCTTCTTTGTGCGCACTTGTCCCCTTACCCTGTAATTCTTGTCAAGCAAGCAGGGGTTGGGGTAAAAGTTATGTCAAAAGATAAGCAACATGGATAAAACCAAAACTGCGATATTTTTGATAGGCAGCACCAACAACACTGTTGAAAAAAGTGACGTAATAAGTTGAGAAATTCTGTTAACAGTGACATGTTTTTGACTTACATTCAGTTGGGCTTGTACTGAACGCTCCTTTTCATGACTTACGTTCAGTTGGACTGGAACTGAACGCTCCTTTTTGTGACTTACGTTCAGTTGAGCTTGTACTGGACGCTCCTTTCCGTGACTTGCGTTCAGTTGGGCTTGTACTGAACGTTCCTTTTCATGACGTGCGTTTAGTTGTGATTTCGTAAAAAACTCCCTAGCATTTTTAGGTACTAAATTTTAGAAAAAGTTGTAAAATGCTGGTTAACGAAAAAAACTGTACAATTTTAAAAGGGCCGTCGATTTATCCCATTAAAATAGGTTAAATCGACAGCCCCTAAATGAGTTTCGTCTGGCAGAAGGCTGTGCCTAAATAACTAGCCGGCTCTAATGCAAAAAACGCATCATATCCGACTAGTCAATTAGTGCTCACCTTCTAAACGCCACGCTCCGCTCTCTGTTTTTAAATGTG
>DXAP01000018.1 GCA_019116985.1 Candidatus Ligilactobacillus excrementavium
CTATCTTTATGGTAGGGTTCTTTTTTATACTTCAATAACTAGATTAAAGTGTTTGGCTGGGAGGCTGGTGCGTGCCCGGAGCGTAGCGATACGGGCTCGCACCAGCCTCCCTAGAGTTAAACTAGAAAAAATTTCCCTAGGCATGGATCAATTTGATCCGAATAAAGAAATGACTTAAGTTACTGAAGCCGTAACAGCTGCGTTTAAGTTCCTTGATCTTACGATTGACTCCCTCTAATGGGCCGTTGGAGTAGTCATAAAGGCAAGCGTTCCTGATCCCCAGATAGTTCTTTTGGATGGTCCTGATGACGGTATCCATTTCAGTGCCATTGGGGCGGTAGTTCATAACTAATTGTTGTAAAGCGGCACGGTCACGGTTGCGAATAAAAGTTAAAATTGTTTGATAAGTCTGATAGCTTTCGGCGAACTGGGGGAAATCCTTGAGTCCCAGATCGACTATGTTTTGGGAAGTCGTGTATTCATTTAAACCACGATAATATTTGACCTGGGAGCTCTCCAGTTGATCTTCAGCTAAGTGGAATAACCGCCAGTTACTTTTTAAAACTTTATAGGTACGGTCATGGTGATCTTCGATGCTTTTTAAAGCACGCAGACGTTCATGATCTAGGGCTCGGCCAGCTAATTGAACGATATGAAAACGGTCAAAAACGATCAGGGCATTGGGAAAAAGCTGGTGGACAAAAGTTTGATACTGAGCGTTCAGATCCATGGTCACGAGCTGGACTTTTTGTCGTTCACGGAGCGCATAAGTATTGCTAAAATAATCTTTGATCGTGCTGGAAAACCGATCCGGTAGTAAGGCAACCAGGTCATGTGTTTTCGCATCAATGCAGATAAAAGAAAAGCGGTTCTTAGTTGCACGAAATTCATCAAAACTAAGTGCTGCCGGTAGTTCTTTAGGTGTCACGAAGGCCCGCTGGCCTTGATACAAGATCCGTTGGACCGAGGAAGCCGAGATGCCCACGATTTGGCTGATCGTTTTGACCGGCAGCGCCTTTTTCGCTAAAGTCACGATCTCGTGGGCTGCTTGCCGCGTGATCGCGTGTTGAGCTGGAGCGAGCTGCGTTTGTGCGCTAAAAGTATGGTGACAAGTACGACATAGATAGCGCTGTTTACGTAAGTTCATGCGGAGCGGCTGTTCCCCTAGGCTAGGTAGTTTCATTTTGGTCAGACGAGTCCCGTTCCGGACAACATTCGTGGAACCACAAGCCTCACAGCACTCGACAGGATAAACCAGCGTAGCGGAAAGAAGTTTTTCATGGACACCAGCGTGTAAAAAATCAGTGCAAGCTGAAATTTCGATATTAGGGTCTTGGATATTAAGTAAATTTAGGATAGAATCATTTTGGGACATCATTTATACCTCGCTTTGATTTGGTTTGGACACTTTAATCGTAGCACTTGAGGACAAATGATGTCCTTTTTTGGTGTATAAAAATAGTGCTGATGAGATTCATCAACACTAAAAAGTTTAGACCCTTTTTATTTTCCTTAAGACATTTGTATAAATACATTTTAATAGACGTAAAACGCTCTTTTTTGCGTATATATTTATGAGGAGGTTAGAAATGAATCAAGCAATAATAGAACTATTTGAAGAAGCAATTAGACGTCACGTTAGCGATATATATTTGTTGCCAGAACAAAAAGACTATGTGATCAGCTTTTATCAGTCAACTAAATTCAAACTATATAAAAAAGTAACTACTGATCAAGCACGACAGATCATTAATTTTTTAAAATTTAAGTCTGATATGAGTATTAGTGAACGTCGTCGACCACAATTAGGAGCCTGGAGTTACTCCTATCAAAATACTAAGATTTTTTGCCGTTTTTCTTCAGTTGGCACTTTTTTAGATCAAGAATCTTTAGTGATCCGGTTGATCTACCATAATATTTCTGCATCTGATGGCTATTTTTTTCAAAAGCAATTTCAGCAAATATCAGCTGCATGTAAAAAAAGGGGATTGGTTTTATTTTCTGGCCCCATGGGGTCTGGTAAAACAACGTCCATGTACACATTTGCCCAGCAGTTAACAGATAAGTTAGTGATGACGATCGAAGACCCTGTCGAGATTTATGAACCACGCTTTTTACAGCTGCAAGTTAACGATAAAGCTGATATGTCATATGAAAAATTATTGGTAGCAGCTTTAAGACTACATCCTGATGTTTTTTTGATCGGAGAGATCAGGAACGAGCAAACTGCAGCAATTGCAATAAAGGCAGCTTTAAGTGGACATCTAGTTTTAAGTACGGTTCATGCACAAAATGTTTATGGTGTTTTTTTACGTTTGCTAAATTTAGGAGTTTCACAATATGACTTAGAGCAAACGGTTCAACTGGTTTCATACCAACGATTGATCGAAACTACAAGCCAAGCTCCAAAAGTTTTGTTTGATATTTTATCTTTAGATGGTTTGTCTTGGGATGAAATAAGACAAAAAAAGCGAGGTGAAATGACAGATGAATGGAACAAGAAATTGGTTCAGTGTGTTAAGGAAAGAAAAATTACCGTGCAAACACAAGAAAAATATTCATGTGGCTAATAAAAGGCTGGGCTTAAAAGAACAAGCAAATTTTTTTGCTGTCTTGTCTAGTATGTTGCAAGCGGGTTTTTCCTTACAGAAAAGTTTGAATAATATTAGTATACTAGGTCAAAAAAACACCAAACAAATCCAAAAAATGCAACAAGATCTAAATAGTGGGCGGACTTTTAGCCAAACAATTAGGCCTTGGGTGTCGCAAACAGTCTACTTTCAAATCAAAATATCAGAGCAACATGGTAATTTAGATTTGAGTATTCAAGAACTAGGTAATTTTTTATATGACGCTAGTGAACAAGTTCAAAAATTACGCGGATTATTGCTCTATCCTTTTATTTTGTTGTTTTTACTAGCCGGCATGTGTATTTCTATCAAAATTTGGTTAATGCCACAACTTAAAGCTTTTTCTACGTCTGTTGATCCAGCATCGTCTCAAAAAATGACGTTTGATCTAGGGCAGTTTTTTAAACTGTTGGGAATGATAGTCCTCGTGGTTTTGGTGGTTTATTTATTAAGAGTTTTTTCGTGGTGGCTGAAACAAGGAAGTTTAACACGGCACGTCTGGTACGCGCAATTACCAATTTTAGGGAAAATATATCGTTTGTATAGTGCTTATTTAACTTCGTTCGAATTGTCTTTATTATTTCGATGTGGGCTGGATATTCAAGAGATCTGTAGTTATTTGCAAGAATTTGAAGAAAGCTCATTATATTATCAACTGGGTTACGAACTGGAGTGTTTTTTAAACGAAGGACAAGAGCTAAATACATTTATTCGGCGGTATTCGTTTATCCCCCATGAGCTATTATTATTTTTGAATAACGGAGATAGCCAGGTTGAGATGAGCGAAGAGTTAGCGGTTTTTTCTAAAAGTTCATATCATAACCTGTTACGAGAATCTGAGCGTCTATTGACTTGGATCCAGCCTATCTTGTTTTTGGTAATAGCTGCAGTAATAATTGGGACTTATTTAGCAATTTTACTTCCGATTTATTCAAGTATTGGAGGAATATATAAATGAAAAAGAGAAAAAAAGGCGGCTTTACACTAGTAGAAATGGCAATTGTGCTCTTTATAATCAGTTTATTGATTTTGATCGTGGTACCTAATGTGGGTAAACAGAGAGGCAGAGCGATAAGTATCAATGATCGTGCTTTGCAAACTGAATTGAACTCACAAGTTGAATTATATAAGGATGAACATAATTTGAAAGATTCAAGTTCGATCACACTTAGCGATTTAAAAAAGGACGGGTATTTGAATAATGCGCAGATCAAACAGATTCAAAAAGAGGGCTTGAAGATAGGTAAAGGCGATGATTAGGCATCAGCAGAAAGCCACATCAGCTTTTACACTAATTGAAGCGATAGTGACATTATTTTTGATCTCGTTGATCTGTTTATTTCAATTTGTACCGAGTAACTATAGTAAAGATAAAATGTCTGAAGAACAATTTTGGCAAAACTTTAGGCAAAATTGGAATAATTTAAGCATAAAAACGCGTGAAAAAAAGAAACCAGGTTTAGTTATATTCTGGGATGATTCGGTCGAGTTTGTTTGTGGTAACGATCAGCAAGGAAAGAAAACTATCCCTTTACCATCATCCTTACATAAAAATGGTGGCAAAAAAGAAGAACGTTTATACGTAGACGGAGGCACTCAGCCACAAAAAATCAGCTTATTTTCTGACTTGGATGAGCACACTTATGATATCTTTTTTGAATTGGGATTTGGGAGGCAATATCGTGTTCAAGAAAAAACAAACTAGGCCAGGTTTTATTTTAGCTAGTTCTCTGATAACTTTATGGTTGATCTCACTTTTTATCGTTACGTATTGTTCTATAGATCTGCGTGCACGGCAACAAGAAGACAAGTTAGTCCAAACAGTTGAATTGTCGAGTAAATTAGTCAGCCGTAGTAACCTACTTTTAGATGAAAAAAAGAATAAACGCAAGCAAATGATCGAGGTCAAAAATGATAAGGAAAAGTTATCTCTGGAAATTAAAAAATGAGAATAAAGGCTTCACTTTGATTGAAACAGTTGTAGCTTTAAGTATCAGTTTGATTTCAGTTGTTTTGCTATGTAATTTTTTAACTGAACGACAAAAAGAGATCTATTCACCTACACGAACAGACCGACAACAAATTATTGCAACAATTGCAACTTTACAATCTTCTCAGCTGAGCTTGAAATATAAAGATGACTCAGCCAAGCAATTAGTTTTTTATAGTCCTACTAAAGACATGGACTATTCTTTAAAGCTCAGTGGACATCGCCTTGTGATGCGCGGCAAGAATGAAGGCTATATGCCTTTATTATTTAATGTGGACGATGGGGCAGTTTCTTTTGATGAGCCATATTTAAAACTAGATTTAAAAATGAATGGGGTCTGGCATCATGAAAAAATTGCGTTTAGTCAAAAAACAAAACCGCCCGTCAAGTAGAACACAAGGAGATCTATTATTTTCTGCGTTAACTTTTTTGATATTGGCAGGAGTATTAGTGACAGGACAGGTGTTGTATTATTATGGTAATGCTGTCAGCAATAGTAATATTGTTCAACAAAATGAAGCGCAAGCAATGAAAAACATGGCAATTGCTAATAATATTAAGAACGGGCAACAGTTTGAATTTAATTTAGGTCAAGCTAAAAGAAAAGGGCAGAGGTGTATTGTAACACTGAAAAATCAGAGAAATTATGATTTTTTCGTGGAAGAATGGCAGACTTCAAAAGAGGACTGATTTTCTCTATTGTACTAAACTCATTGGTAAGCCTTCTGAAATAAAAGCTGATATGACTGTGCGATAAAACTTGAAATTGTTGGAGCTGGTCTGTACACTAAAATATTAGAAGGTAATTGAGGTGAATAAGTTGGGATTAGAGGATATCAAAAAAACTTATGATTTAATTGAAAAAGGGATCGACTTAGTTCAAAAAGATAGAGAACTATCATATTTGGATGCTTTTCTTCAAGTCGCAGATGATTTGTTAGAGAATGGACAAGTTTACAATGAAAATGGCGATCTACAAGACGAGACAGTCGCTAATTTGGAGGACATTTATCAACAGATCGATTTTAAATATTTTAGCAAAGAAGAAATTCGACAGATCATTCAACTTATTTTGTTGCAATCTTATCGGCAGGAAAGGATTCAGGCTAATCATCAAATGACGCCCGATTCGATCGGTTTTTTGGTTGAATATTTAGTTGAAAAGCTGACTAAACCATCACAGAAGCTGGAATTGCTTGACTTAGCTGTGGGTACTGGAAACTTGTTAGACGCTGTGATGAATCGTTTAGAAGCTAATGGGTGGCAACAGCTTCATGGAGTAGGGGTCGATAACGATGATACTTTGCTTGCGATCGCAAGTGTTGCTGCTCAATTTGAACAGCAAAGTATCGATCTTATCCATCAAGACACCATGGGAGAGCTGCCGCTACAACCTGCTAACGTTGTGATCAGTGATTTACCAGTGGGTTATTATCCAATTGATGATCGTGTACAGTCATTTGAAACACATGCTAGTTCTGGTCATTCGTATGTCCATCATCTGATGATCGAACAGTCCCTTAAAGCTTTGCAACCTGGAGGTTTTGCAATTTTTGTAGTACCGCGTGGGTTATTTGAATCACAAGAAGCACAATCTTTGTTAAAGTATATTCAAAAAGTCGGTTACTTGCAGTCTTTATTAAACTTGCCAGCTGAATTGTTTGCTTCAGAAAAATCACAAAAATCGATCCTATTGCTGCAAAAGAAAGGTGCTGGTGCTCATCAGGCACAACAGGTCTTGCTAGGAGATTTTCCTTCATTTAAAAACAAAGAAGAATTTGGAGATTTTCTAGCACAGATCGACCAGTGGATCTCGAATGAAAAGCTAGGTTTGTCAAATTAATTAAAAATTATGAGCTAATAAACAAGGAAAGGATGCTTGTTTGTTAGCTTTTTTCATTCAGAGATGGCTTTTAATGGTGAGCATAATCTTTTTTTGTATGCATTTTCAGTGTAAAATTATGATTAAGAGATCAACAAGGGGCGAGAAAATGATTTTCTTTACAGCAGATACACATTTTTTTGATGAATATTTGAAACATGATCAACAGTTTGCCAATCGCGATTTTTTAACGGTGGCTGAAATGAATCAGACGATCATAGATAATTGGAATTTTGTTGTAGGACCTGAGGATATCGTTTATCATTTAGGAGACGTGGCTCAGATGGCTTCAAACGTGACTGGCTACCAACAGGTACTAGATGTTTTAGCATTGCTTAATGGGCAGATAGTTTTTATTAAAGGAAACCATGATCCCCGTGCGTTGTTTAAATATTTGGCAAAAAAACAACTCCATACTCCAAAAGGCAAAGAAAAGTTTTTATTTCATGATGTCGGTCTGATTTTAAAATTTGATCATTATCAATTTTTTTTGACACATTATCCGTTAATGTTAGGTATTTCAGTTAATAGTATTAATTTACACGGACATATTCATCATTATGCTGTGAATTCAGCAACTAACATTAATGTTGGTGTTGATACGCCTGAAGTTGATTATTTAGCAGGGAAAAAACGCCCTTTTGGACAACCATTTTCTCAAAAAGAAGTGGTTGAAATGGTACAACAGAAAGATATAGATTTTAAAAAAAGGAAATAAGGATAAATACGATGGATGAAAAAATTACGATTTTACACACAAATGACTTCCATTCTCATTTTGAAAATTGGCCAAAAGTGAGAAGATATTTGCAAAAGACAAAAAAAGAGCTTGAAGACCAAGGCCAAACGGTGATCACCGTTGATTTAGGTGATGCGATGGATCGAGTTCATCCATTGACAGAAGCAACCGACGGAAAATTTAACATTGAGTTGCTCAATACAGTTGAGTATGATGCGTTAACGATCGGTAACAACGAGGGTATCGGTAATTCGCATGAACAGTTAAGAGATCTGTATACCAAGAGTAAAGCACCGGTTGTCTTAGATAATTTGATCGACCTGAGAACGAAAAAAAGACCGTCTTGGGTCAAGATCTCTAAGATAATAAAAACCAAAAATAATACTAAAGTTGGTCTGTTGGCGTGTACGGCACCGTTTGGGCCGACATATGCGATGAATGATTGGAAAGCATTAGATGTTGATCAGGTTTTACCAGATATGGTAAAAATGTTGCGTCCACGGGTGGATGTTTTAGTACTGATGTCACATTTAGGTATCGATATGGATAGATATATTTCAGAAAAATACCCTGAATTTGATGTGATCTTAGGTAGTCACACTCATCACTTACTAGAAAAAGGTGAAGTTGATGGAAATACTTTAGTCTGTGCTGCAGGAAAATGGGGACGTTATACTGGACAGGTTTCATTAACTTTTTCAACTGAAAAACGTCAGCTTATTAGTAAGGTCGCACAAACGATCGCAACACAAGATCTGCCAGAAGCAATGGGGGATCAAAATGAGATCAACAGCTATACTAAGCGTGGTAAACATATGCTAAATACGCAAAAAGTGGCGAAACTATCACAGCCTTATCCTGGGTCTCAAGTTAAGGATTCCTTGTTGATGCAAGAAACACTGAAAGCCGTTGAAGAAACCACAAAGACAACTGGTGCTGTTTTAAATGCGGGGTTATTGCTAGGAGACGTTGAGTCTGGGTTGTTAACTAAAAATGAATTGCATGAACTTTTACCTCATCCGATGCGTATGGTCCGTGTTAACTTAACTGGTTACAATTTATGGCGTTTGATCCGTGAAATGGAAAAAAATAGGCGGCATTTACGTCGCTCTGTTGTTAAAGGCAACGGGTTTCGTGGCACTGTTTTTGGTGACTTGATCTATGACGGTATCGAATATGATGAAAATGAAGGTCAAGTTCTTTGGCACGGACATGTTTTAAATCCAGAAAAAATTTATACGATCGGAACAGTTGATAATTTTATTTATGGGCCTTTTTTCCCTACATTAGAAATTGCTGGTGATGTATCTTATATTGGTGATTGTTTTTTGCGTGATGCATTAGGGGAGCATTTTGCGCGTAATTTTCCCTTATAGTATAATTGAAATTGTTTGAATTTTGGAGGAATTTTAGTGAATAATGAAAAAAAAGAACGAAGGGAAGCTCAGCTGGCAAAAAAAGCTGAAGCAATTAAAGCATACGCTAGTAAGGTTGTAATGCAAGATGAAACCCAACTCACGATCGATGGACATCCATATGAGTTGTTAGTTAATTTTCATGAAGGTTTTGACATTGAAAAACTAGAAGAACGTTTTAGTGAGATCTTAACTAAATATGATTATGTAGTTGGAGATATGGGTTTTGACCAGTTAAGGTTGCATGGCTTTTATAAAAGCGGTAGTAAGAAGGGGCTTCCTGCGCAAAATATTGATCGACTACAAGATTATTTGTTTGAGTACTGTAATTTTGGTTGCCCATATTTTGTTTTACGTAACTTAGATGTTCAAAAGCAAAAGCCAAGTGCTGCGTTAGACAAAGAACTTTATGGTAATGAACGTCCTAATAAAGTACGTAAAGCTTCGAATAATAAAAATCGTAAGCGTCGTCCTAAGAAGAGAAAAACGAAGAATGCTTCTGATACTTCCGAAAAAACATATGCGGTTCATCCCCGTAAAAGAAAGCAACCAACTAAGAAAGCCAAAGAAACTAAGCATTCTAATAAAAGACATTTTGTCATTCGACAAAAATAATCAAGTTGTTACACTATAAGTTCTGCTTGAAATCTTTTATTTTCTGCTACAAGGAAAGAGAGAGTTTTGATGAAAAGTTATCAAGGATATATGATCGATCTAGATGGTACGATGTATCGTGGCAAAGAAAAGATCCCCGCTGCTAAAAATTTTATTGAAAGATTACAAGCAAAAGAAATTCCCTTTTTATTTGTGACAAATAACAGTACACAGGAACCGGAAAAAGTTGTTCAAAATCTGGCGGACAATTTTGATATTCATGTTTCTGTGGCCAATGTTTTTACATCTGCATTAGCTACTGCAGATTACTTGGCAGATCTCAATATAAATCAGCGTTCAGTTTATGCGATCGGCGAAATTGGCTTAAAAAAAGCCCTATTAGCACGTGGTTTTGTCTTTGATGAGCAATCACCGGATTACGTTGTTGTGGGACTTGATTATGATGTTACTTATCATAAATTTGAGTTAGCTACTTTAGCTATCAAAAATGGAGCACGCTTTATTGGGACTAATGCGGATACTAATTTACCCAATGAACGTGGGTTAGTCCCTGGTGCAGGTTCATTGATCGCATTAGTTGAAAGAGCGACACAACAAACTGCAACTTATATCGGGAAACCTGAAACGATCATCATGGAAAAAGCTTTGGCACAAATGGGTTTACCTAAAGATAAAGTGGTAATGGTTGGGGATAACTATATGACTGATATTAGTGCAGGTATCAATTTTGGTATGGATACTTTGCTGGTTTATACAGGTGTTTCAACTAAAGAACAAGTTTTGCAAAAGACGATCAAACCAACGTATGAAATTGATTCTTTAGATGATTGGAAGATCGCATATGACGTTTAAAATTAAGGGCCAGTCTTTTTTTAATGTCATTTTATTTCTAACTATCTTTGCATTGTGTATTGCATTTGTTATTAATTTTAGACCTTTATATTATTTTTTCGTTGATCATGAAAATCTAGCTGCTACGGTTAATTTGACTAGAGAAGGGTTGATTGAAGACTATCGACATTTGCTCAATTATCTTAACTTTCCGTGGATCAGTAGCTTGAAGATGACTTTACCCAGTTCTGCAAATGGATTACAACATTTTGCCGATGTCAAAAAATTATTTTTATTAGACTATGGTGTATTGATCTTCGGAGCACCGATCAGTGTTTATTATTTAAGATGTCTAAAAAAACAGCAAATGTTGTGGAAATTGATCGCGCCAGCACAGATCATGTTGACTGGTTTTGTTTTTTTATTAGTGATCATGGGTATTTCGTTCCAGCAGTTTTTTGTGCTTTTTCATAAAATTTTATTTCGGAACAATGATTGGATCTTTGATCCGACAAAAGACCCCATTATTGATGCTTTACCAGATGATTTCTTTTTAGCCTGTTTTGTACTATTTTTTGTACTGTTTATTATTAGTATGTTGGCTTTAATAGTTGTTGGTAAGAAAAGTTTAAAGAGTGAAAAAAAGAAATGAGACAAAAGATGCTTTGAAGCTGATTTGTAATGACGATCATGTTTTTTGGGTCGTAGCGAAGCGAAAAACAAGAATAACGCAATCGTTGTTACACTAAGCTTCAATCTTTTGGAACATGTTTAAAGGCCGTCGATCTACTCCAGTAAATGAGTTAGATCGACGGCCTTTTTAGAATCTCACAGCTAGTTGGGTCCCAGCCTCTTTAATAGTGATTAATTTAGTCGTTTGTTTTGGATCCTTGGTCGGAAGAACTGCCTTTGACTAACCCGACAATTGCAGGTATCAAAGATACTACGATGATACCGATTATGATCATTGAAAAATGTTCCTTAACGAATGGCATATTGCCAAAGAAGAAACCAGCCCCACAACAAAGCGTGACCCATGCGATAGCACCAATAATATTATGCTTGATAAAACTGTTATATTTTAAGCCGGTACCTGCTGCGATAAATGGCGCAAAAGTACGGATGATCGGCATGAAACGAGCCAAGGTGATCGACATCGCACCATGTTTTTCAAAAAATTTCTCAGTTCGTTCTAGATACTCAGGTTTGACTGCCTTTTGAAACCAGCTTGCTGATTTCAATTTGTTACCTAAAAAATGACCGATCATGAAGTTAGTACTATCACCTAAAATCGGTGCTGCCAAGAACAAGGCCACAAATATCCAAATGTTGAGCCCATAATCGGGATTTGCTGCCAGGGCAGCTGCTGCAAATAAGAGCGAGTCGCCGGGTAGAAATGGTAAAATAACTGCACCAGTTTCTACGAAGATGATGAGAAATAAAATTAAGTACGTCCAGTCACCAAAGTTGTTAACGATAGTCACCAGGTGGTCATCGATGTTCAAAATAAAATCAATTAAAGTTGCCAAATGCTTTTCTCCTTATGCTTTTAATGTAGTCATTATACTTTTTATTTAATCAACTCTCAAAGTGTTTTGGTGTATTTAAATAAAACTTATTGCTTATATTTGAGCATTAATTCTGTACTATGCGCAGGTTGACGACGGTCTGGATAAACATATAGTAAGGCGTTGTTTACGGCCGTTGGTGCTTCCCCCATACCTGAGGCAATTAGGGCAGGACGACCTTCTTTATATGCTGTATCACCGATCGCATAGACACCGGGGATTGAAGTTTCTTGTTTTTCACTAACTCTGATAGCGTGTCTTTCCATATCTAATCCCCACGATTCAATAATGTTGTTACTTGAAGAAAAACCGTAGTTTACGATCAAGTTATCGAAGGCTACTTTTTTTTGTTCCTTGTCATGAGCCTTTTGTAAAGTTAGTTCTATTTGGTCATTCGGAGCTTCTTGTAGATCTTTAATAGTATAAGGCGTTAAGAAATTGACATTTTTCATTTGGTGTAATGCATCTAAACTACTTTCTAATGCCCTAAACTTATCTCTGCGATGGGTAACTGTCACTGATTTCGCTAGGGGTGCTAACTCTAGTGCCCAATCGATGGCTGAGTCACCTCCACCTGCTATGGCAATGTTTTTATCTTTAAAAATGCTCGGATCAGAGATAAAGTAGTGCAGAAGCTTTCCTTCAAATTGTTCAGCGCTACTTACACGCAGTCTACGTGGTTCAAAAGAACCAATTCCAGCTGCGATGATAATTGCCTTACTATAAGTAGTGCGTTTATTTGTTTGGATCTCAAATCCTTGATCGGTCTTAGTAAAAGATTGTGCGGTTTCTTTTAAAAATATATCTGGTTTAAAGGCAATAGTCTGTTCATTTAAATTCTCAACCAGCTTTTTGCCGGATATTTTATAAAAAGCTGGAATATCATATAGGGTTTTAGCTGGAAATAAAGCTGTAACTTGGCCGCCCAAATTATCCAAACTCTCGATGATTTGAGTTTTTGCCATATGCATTCGAGAATATGTAGCAGCGAACATTCCTACAGGGCCACCACCGATAATTGTTAAGTCATAGTATTCATTACTGTTAGTCATTGTTATGAAAACTCCCTTCATATGAGCAAAGCATGGTTTGAGTGAGTGATCTGGATGATCTTATAGATGAACTACCAGTAAATTCTGGCTACATTAAGCTCATTTTAAAACAAACGTATATTTTCTAGACTAGCATTAATAAGTCTTAAAATAAATTGGTAAATTTAGCGATTTTTTTGTATCATTGATAGAGTATAAAAAATGTTAAGGAGTTTATTATGAATTATCCACAATCTGATTTAGAAAGTGTTACAGGACCAAAAGCAAAAATTACAACATCGATGGGTGAATTAACAGTTCAACTTTTTCCTAGCCAAGCACCTAAGACTGTTAAGAATTTTGTTAGTTTGGCCGAAGACCATTATTACGATGGTACTATCTTTCACCGTGTCATTCCTGAATTTATGATTCAAGGTGGCGATCCTACTGGTACTGGTATGGGTGGTGAAAGTATTTATGGAGCCCCTTTTGAAGATGAGTTTTCATTAGACCTATTCAATATCCGTGGTGCTTTATCTATGGCGAATGCAGGCCCCAATACAAATGGTAGTCAATTTTTTATTGTGCAAAGTACACAGATCCCTGCTGATTTGATCGAACAGATGAAAGCTGCAAATTATCCTAAAGAAGTGATCGATATGTATCAAAATGGGGGAACTCCTTGGTTAGATCATCGTCATACTGTCTTTGGGCAGGTTATACAAGGGCTTGATGTTGTTGATCAGATGGCAGCTGTTCATACTGACCCACAAGATAAACCAGTTAAGGATATCAAAATTGAAAGTGTTGTTATTGAATAACACTTTATTATTTTTTTAATAGAATGGAGGGTAGATACTATGTCAGAATATCGTATTGGTCAGGTGATCGATGGACGTGTTACTGGTATTCAGCCATATGGGGCTTTCGTAGCTTTAGATGAGCGTACGCAAGGCTTGATCCATATTTCGGAATGTCATCATGGTTTTGTTGATGATGTTTCTAAATTTTTACATGTGGGAGAAGAGGTCTCTGTGATGATAATTGATATTGACTTGTATACAGGCAAGATCTCTCTTTCTATTCGTTGTTTGGAAAAGCCTTTTGATTTTTCTCAGCCGCGTAAACGTGCTCGGTTTCAACATAAGAGGTATTGGACGAACCGTAATGTTTCTACTGGCTTCAAGCCGATCCGTGATCGACTTGAAGGGTGGGTCACTGATGCCTTGGATGATATTAATTCAGGAAAATAAAAAAAGTACTTGACCAAAGTTGCTGTTTGCTGGTATTATAAATCTTGTCGCTTGCGACTATATAAAAAAATGTGAATAAATAATTTTTAAAATTGTTTTGACATTTAATTGATTTGATGATATTCTATTGAGGTTGGTTATTTAAACTTTTGTTTTTAAAAAGTTTTTACCAAATATAAAAAAGTTCTTTACAATTGATTATGTTATTGATATAATAAATAGCGTTGTGATTGAGCTTTTAATAGTTTGATTCAATTGAGTAGATCTTTGAAAACTGAACAAAGTTTCGACAAATCAAATGTGTGAGGTCGCTTATCTTAATGATAAGTGCAAACAACATTTGCGAAGTCAATTCGCTAGTAAAATTTATGAGTCACAAACTTTAAAATGAGAGTTTGATCCTGGCTCAGGACGAACGCTGGCGGCGTGCCTAATACATGCAAGTCGAACGCA
>DXAP01000182.1 GCA_019116985.1 Candidatus Ligilactobacillus excrementavium
TTATTCTTTAATTCTCTTGGTATTCCAACTTTCATTTAAACACTCCTATTTTTTGGTACGCTTTCAATTATACAGGTGAAAACTTTATTATTCAAAAAAATGGATTATAGCCTATACTTTTTGGCTCCCACTTAATTTGCCTATGTATTTTTTCCCTATAAATATGCTAAGATAGTATGTCTGAGAAATTTTAATATTATTAGGGGTTTTTAGCTTGAATTCAAATAAAAAAACAAATAAAGGTATAGTTACATTTGCTCTGTTCATCGCCACATTTTTAAGTGCCGTTGAAGGAACAATAGTTTCCACGGCCATGCCGACTATTGTTGGTGATCTCAAAGGAATCTCGATCATGAACTGGGCCTTTTCGATCTATTTATTAACAACTACCTTGTCAACTCCAGTCTATGGCAAACTAGTTGACGAAATTGGACGTAAACCTGTTTTTATTACAGGTCTCTTGATTTTTTTAGTCGGCTCAATGCTGAGTGGTCTTTCCGCTAGCATGCCGCAATTGATCTGCTGGCGTGCCGTCCAAGGTATCGGTGCAGGTGCGATCTTACCGATCTCCAATACAATCATTGCCGACATCTATCCGCCAGACAAACGTGCACAGATCATGGGGTTGAATAACTCAGCCTGGGGAATCGCCTCAGTCGCAGCACCTCTTTTAGGTGGTTTGATCGTTGATCATTTGAACTGGAAGTGGATTTTTTTCATCAATGTTCCGATCGGATTAATATCTATTCTTTTGATCTGGTTCAATCTGAAAGAAAATAAACATTATGCTCATGGTAAATTAGACGTGTGGGGGATCGTATGGCTCTCACTGACGATCGGTGGGATCTTGTATGGTGTTGAGATCTTGAACCAAAACCATATTGATGTCACCGCAGCAATTATTGTTTTCGCAGCTGCGATCATTGGTTTATTACTTTTTATCCGGCAAGAAAAACGGGCATCAGATCCAATTATCTTGTTAGACTTGTTTAAAAACCGCACTTTTGTAATTCAAAACTTCGCTGTATCAATGATGTCGATCTTTTTGATTGCATTTGACGTATACGTTCCATCATGGACACAAGGTTTATTAGGCTTGCCAGCTACAATTGCTGGTTTTGCCACTACTCCAAGTTCGATCTTATGGATCTTTGGTTCTTTTGTTGCAGGTATCCTCTTATCTAAGATGACGCCACGTAATATTTTGATGTTGAGCATGGGCTTATTGGTTATTTCTGGTTCAGTCTTCATGTTCTTGCCAGCCGACACACCTTTCTATGCCTTCTTATTGATCGGCATTTTTATGGGAACTGGTTTTGGTATCACTGTCACAAGTTCAACTATTATTTCACAGAGTATCGTAGATCCTAAGGATGTCGGGATGGCGACATCTTTCAACACTTTAGTCCGGACACTTTCGCAAAGTATCTCGATATCTGCATTCGGGATCGTCATGAACCATTCCTTAATGCACGGTATCAATGCTCATCCAGAAGCACATTTGACAGTGAATATGTTTAATAAAATGATCAATCCGCATACAGTTGATCAACTACCCGACAAATTGATCCCACTAATGCATTCGATTTATCATAATGGTTTGCATAACATCTTTACGATCGCAGTCGGTTGTATGGCATTAGCCTTTATCTTTAACTTATTAAAGCAAAAAGATTACCAAATCGATAACCAATAATTATTTTTAATAGAGTGATACAAAAGACAATTTGAAGACGATTTGTAACGATAATTACATTATTTCGGGTCGTAGCAAAGCGAAGAACCAAAATAGTGTAATTGTTGTTACAATAAGGCTTCAGTCTTTTGGAACACGTTTAAGGGCCGTTGAGCTAATCAATTAAATGGGTTAGCTCAACGGCCCCTTTAAATTGCGCAGCTAGTTTTGTCCCAGTCCCTTTATTATGCACAAATATGAAAATCAGGCATATCGGTCACGTATAATTTATAACGATATATGTCGCCATGTTAATCGACTCACTTTTATATAGCAAAAGATATTAGATATTCCCCAGCCTATCCACCCGGCCTAACAGTCTTATACCAAACTGAAAAAAGCGGTGTGGTCAACAAAAAAGCATTATCAAATTAATGAAGACGATCGACAAAGAAAAATTGATTTCGCTCAGCTCAAAAATACTTGACGTGTTTTTCTTTCTTCAAAAAAGGAATATCAAAGAAGTCAGTCTGTGGAATAATCACGTGTTAGCGGCAGTTTTAATGGTAGCTCTGGTGGTGGGAGATTTATGTAATGCATAGGCGCCTCGATTTCGCAGGATTCTTCATTGCATCCTTACGCTTGCAAAATTTATCCAATTTAGAGATCACAACAAAAAAGCTACCACCCAAACGGATGATAGCTTTTTTGTTATTTTGTAACGAACTAAAATTTAGTACACGATTATTTTTTCAAATCTTCGATCGAATTAATGTCCTTCATATACTTAGGAACAGCTAATCCAATACGAGCACCCTTCAGATTTGTCCGCACGTAGTCATATTGGCCCTTATATTTTTCAGCGAAAGCACGATGAGTAGCAGGCAATTCAGCAGTTACAGTCGCATCAGCTTTGTCAGAAATAATTGCTTGCCACATAACTTCAACGTCTAATTGTTGTAATGTTACATCGTAATTTTTCTTTTTCAATAACTGTGAAACCACATTTGAAGCAGCGATTTCATAATCATACGGCATATAAACTAGCTTGATCTTTTTACCTTTTCCATCAGGAACACCCTTTAAAATTTCATTAACCTTCTTTGGATGGTCCTTAAGGTACTTCTTAGCAGCTTTGGTTGAGTCGGTACCATTATTAATGGACATCATAACTGGCTCAGCATCTTTATGGAGATCCCAATGAAAGTTTTGTAAGAGTTTATAAGCGCCAGGGTTATCTTTCTTCAATCCCTTACGCGCGATAGTAGCTTCATGTTCCCCTTTACCGAAAACATTTTTAGGATCTTTCAACCATTTAATAGGATATTTCGAAAACATCCAGTGTGGTTGATAAGCAGTAACAACGATCGGTTGCTTATATTTAATTGCTTTATCTAAAGTACTTGTCATTGTAGCTGTAGAACTTGGCATTAACTGCCAATTAGCTTTTTTCAAACCATATTTGTCTAAAGCTGTAGTTGCATTATCCATTTCACCAGCAGATGCATCGATCCCAGTAATAGTGTAATTCAACTGTTCACCTAAATCTTTGTCTGGTTTATAAGCAGCTGGATCTGAGCCACATGCACCTAAAAGCAGGGTCAACCCTAAAACAGCAATGCTGCTAAGCAAAACTGAAAGTTTGCGTTTCACATTGTTTCCCCCTTTTTAATGCGATGACTTGTTGAACGATTGAGTGATCCGGTCCAAGATAATAGCGACAATAACCACCGCGATACCGGCAGCGAAACCTGCACCAGCATCGTTACGTCCAACAGCGAAGTAAACCTGCGTACCTAAACCAAGTGCACCGATCATAGATGCGATAACGACCATGGAAAGGCCTAACATCATCGTCTGGTTAACACCGGACATGATCGTGTTTTTAGCCATTGGTAATTGCAGACCGATCAATTTTTGCCAACTAGTTGAACCAAACGAATCGGCGGCTTCGATCAAGTCCTCAGGGACTTGACGGATACCTAAGTTAGTCATCCGAACTGTTGGTGGCATAGCGAAGATCACAGATGCCAAGACACCTGGGACCATCCCGATACCAAAGAAAGCGACAGCTGGGATCAGATAAACGAAGGCTGGCAATGTCTGCATAAAGTCCAAGATCGGTTTGATCACGACTTCAGCCTTAGAACTTTTGGCCATCCAAATACCCAAGGGAACCCCGATGATCACAGCGATAAAACTTGATGACAAGACCAAGGTCAAGGTCTGTGTCATATCACGCCAGTAACCTAAGTTCCAAATCAACAAAAGTCCGAGAACTTCAAAAATCATGAAGCCCATTTTCTTTTGATCTTTTTTGACCCAATATGTGAGCGCTAAGATCACAATAATGAACAACCATTCAGGCAAGAGATCAAAGACCCATTGAACTGCGTCAATGATCGCCTGGAAGAATGCGGTAATACTATTGAAAAAACCCGTAAATTTACTTAACCAGTCAACGCCCGCGTTGACCCAGTCAGCTAATGGTAATGCTTTGATACCATTCATTAAGCGGTCACCTCTTCCCCAGAAATAGCAGCTAAGACTGTACCACGTAAGATAATACCTAACAGATGATCATCGTCATCCACAACAATATATGGAATTGGTGTCTTCGAAATATCATTGATCAGATCATTGATCGGTGTATCAGCATGTGTCTTCGGTACGTCGGTCTTCAAGACAGAATGTAGATCTTTGCTGCCTTGTTTGATTAATTCAGAAACATCGTCTGCATCAGCGAAACCGACAAACTTATTCTCATTATCAACCACATAGATCGAAGAAATATCATTTTCACGCATCCGACGTAAGGCAACACGTGGACCAGCTTTAGCAATGTTAACTACATGTGCCTTAGCCATCACACTGCTTGCAGTTAGGACTTGCGTCCGGTCAACGCCTTCGATAAAGCGTTCAACGTAATCGTTAGCTGGATGGGTCAAGATATCTTCAGGAGTACCGATCTGTTCGATGTTACCGTCACGCATGATCATGATCCGGTCACCTAACTTCAAGGCTTCATTCAAATCATGGCCGATAAAGATAACTGTCTTGTGCATCTTTTCTTGGATCTGTAACAAAAGATCCTGCATTTCCTTACGGTACAACGGATCCAAAGCAGAAAAGGCTTCGTCCATCAGTAAGATCTCAGCGTCATTAGCAAGCGCACGTGCTAAACCAACACGTTGTTGCATACCACCAGACAATTGGTCTGGATATTGTTGATCATAGCCGTTCAAACCAACTAATTCCAATGCATCTTTAGCCTTTTTTTCTTGTGTTTCTTGGTCAACCTTTTTAAGAGTTAAACCGTATTCTGCATTTTCAAGAACAGTTAAGTGTGGGAATAAGGCAAAATTCTGGAAAACCATCCCAAATTTATCCTGGCGTAGTTTACGCAAACCTTCCTTATCAAGACCCATTACACTTTGATCATCGATTTCAACATCACCATCAGTTGAGTTGATCAATCGGTTGATCATACGGATCAAGGTTGATTTACCACTACCGGATAAACCCATGACAACAAAAATCTCGCCTTCATTGATCGAGAAGCTTGCATCATTGACCCCTACTGTACAACCAGTCTCAGCAAGTATTTCTTCTTTTGACTTACCTTGTTTCATAAGTTCCTTAGCTTGCGAGATCTGTTTGCCAAATATTTTAGTTAAATGTTTAACTTTAACTTTTTCTGTCATTACACGCCTCCAATAAATCCGTGCTTTCTTATGCTGCGAAGTACTAATGTGTTGTTTAACAATTAAGAACCATCGGCTGAAAAAAGTTCAACACATTATGTACTGCCCTAGCAGTTGAAATTCGTCAGAACAGTACAGTCAAGATGACGTAAAGTAAGATTCCTAAAAATATGACTTCTTAGCTCTAAGTCGCTCAAAAATGTCTGTTCTTTCTGCTCGAATAAAAAAGACTTGAACTGTCTACAGCTTGAACCACTATATCAGATAGGTCAGCCACCAACTAGAAAAACTGACTCAACGATACAAAAAAAGACCGATCGTTGCCATCTAGCTTTGGTCGGCCACATATAAATTTGCCTAATCAACGATTTTGTGGTTCAACATTACAAAAATGTTACAGCCGAATCATTAAGAATACATTAACATATATTTTTACTTCGTTCGAACTATATGACCTTTTTCAAGCTATCTTAAGGTTTTCTTAATAATTATGCCTGCAATTTATTTATATTTTTATAGGTAAAATTATATAGTAAATCACAAAAGAATAGCCCCAAATCAAACTATAATAAGACGTTTTCACTTGATTAAAAATAGTTGAAGTACAAAAAACTAATATTTATAATTTATCGTTAATTAATTATGTTAAGTAGCTCGCTTTTTTAACAAACATTAGCTCACCCTTGCGGCGCTAATTTAGCCAATTCGTCAATTTTATCGTAAAATGCCTCTGCATCTACATTGGTTACAAAAGTCACCTCACGTCCATTTTTTGTTTCATAAGTCCGACCTTCAGACGGCGCTGTTGTGATCACATCTGTTTTGACCTGTTTACATTCGATCAATTCAGGATAACGACTACTTAACGTTGTTAAAACATCCCATAAGTAATAGATCGAGTTAGCTTCAAACGAATGAACTAAGGAATATCCCTGACCAATGAGATCAAGAGCGGGATAACTCCTTTGTGCTGCCCACCGCAAGCGTAATTTTGAAGTTAATGGTACCTGATCAGTACTATCTAAGCCCAACATCACGATTTCTAAGCTCGAATCCCAGACAGTTTTAACTGCTTTTGCATCCCAATATGCATTCCACTCCATCGTATCGTCTGCTCCAGGAGCCGCTACATTGCCTTGACTATTTAAAGCACCACCCATCCAATACAGCTTATCGATTTTATCGATGATCGTTGGATCAGTTTTTAATGCCCGCGCCAAATCAGTTAGTGGTCCCGTCATTACGAGAGTTACTTTCTGGTCAGAGCTTTGCAATTTATCAATCATATCTAAATGCCCTGGCTTAGCGGCTAAGGGTATCTGTGGCGTGTCACCATGTTCATTTAACAAAGGAAAATCATTAAACGAAAAAGCACTTAATCGCCAAGCATCAGGAAATTGATGTTTAGCCCGTGAGTTAGACTTAGCAACATCTGCTGGTTTACGTCCTTCATGTCCAAAACGATCAACGATCTTACGTGAAGCCAAAGAAGCTGGTTCAACGTAGCCATCAGCATCTGTAACACCAACTCCTAACAAATTAACGTCTGGCATTTGTAACAATAACAACAGTGAAACTAAATCATCAACATTCCCATCATGATTAAAGTAAAAATTGCGCATTTAAAAGACCCCCAATTAGTTTAGTTAATTCTTTAGGCACTAATGAAACATTTATTCATATTATAAAAGTGGCCCATTAACACCAACATTATTTAATTTAAGGCTACGGTAGTTCGGACCTAGCGTCAAGAAATAAGATCTCAGTAACTTTTTCTGCTATTTTTTCATAAAAAAAGTTTTGAACCAGTAAAATTTAAACTGATCCAAAACTTTTTTATATGATCACGCACCCAATTGAGAAAAACCGGAAATCAAATACCAAAGCATCAAAATCATTAAGAATACATCGATCCCGATATTGATTTTTGTCACCATTTGTCTTTTTTTAGAACTTGGTTTACCCAATTCGTCCGTTTTATTGCGGTAATTTCTGATATCATGAATCAAAGCCCAAATATCAACGGTAAATACAAATGCAAAAATAGCGATAGTTGAAAATTTCATTGCCTGCCTCACTTGTCATTCAAACTTAACTCTACACTTACATTATACTTATTTAGCTGGAAAACAACTGTAGTTTACCCCAAATCTCAAAATATTTTTGGAATTAAATTCAAATGAGTTGCGTGAACTTAGGCATGAGACCTTACAGCTTTCTTTGTTTTGTCTTTGTTAGCCAAGCTACACATAAAACTATTGTCTTATAAAGAGTAAAAATCACATTACAAAACAATAGTTGACTTAGTACTCACAATCACCTCAAGGTCAGGCTTTTTCGCTTTAATTTTTACCAACCAATATTTGCGGCGTTTTCTGGCAAGCTTAACTTATCGTCTTGTAGGTCCTTAAATGCCTGGTCCATTACCTTAAACGCCTGGTCTAGTTGCTCATCTGTGATGACCAATGGCGGCTGGAACCGCAAAACATTATCTTTTAAGCTGATGATCAATACGCCTAGTTCAAACATCCGATAGATGACTTTAGTGGTTGCCTGACGGTCTGGTTTTTCTGTCTGCGGGTCGACAATATCGATACCACCGTCTAAACCATACATTCGAACCTCACCAATAAATGAATATTTTTCTTTTTCTTTGGCAAAGAAATCTTCCGCGACCTTGCCCAAACGTGCGGACCGTTCCACCAAATGCTCATCTTCGATCACATCTAATGTTGCCAAAGAAGCAGCTGTCGTAACTGGGTTTCCTGCTGTCGTATAAACGTTGGCCGGCGAACCTAGACTATCCATAATATCAGCTCGACCAATGACTGCACTCAATGGTAAACCAGAAGCTAAAGACTTCCCGACACTCATCAAGTCCGGTTTTATCCCAGGAAAATTTTCGATCGACCACCATTTGCCAGTCCGACCCATCCCTTGGTTGATCTCATCAACGGCAAATAAAATGCCATGCTCATGCGCAAACTGATAGATTTTTTCCATAAATTTCTGTGGTGCTTTAGTGATGCCCCCATCACCTTGAATCGGTTCGATCAAGATCACCGCTGTTTCTTCTGCCGGTAGATAAGTTTCAAATGGCAGCTTAAAGGCTGCAAACATCCGATCAACAAATTCATCTTCTGTTTCATTGGGTAACTGTGCCCATGCGTCTGGATAAGGAACCTTAACTACTCCCGGTAACATTGGTCCCATTTTACGTGCCATATTCAAACTACAACTCGACATACTCATTGAGCCATAAGTCGACCCATGATAAGCACCCGTGAAGCTCACCAAGTATTGACGCCCTGTATAACCACGTGCAAATTTAATGATCGCATCATTTGCGTCAGAACCAGAATTTCCCCAACTGAGTTTGACTGGACCAGAGATAGGCGCCAACTTGCACAAACGGTCCGCTAATTTGGCGGCGGGAACATTAGCAAAATAAGCTGGCGTGTACTGGATCAATTTGCTGGCTTGCTTTGAGATCGCATCAACCACATGGGGGTGTGCATGTCCCGTATTAGTTGAAGAAGCACTGGCTAACAGATCAATATACTCTTTACCGTTAGCATCACGTAACAATGCTCCTTTTCCTGATTCGATCGCAATATCGTAATACTGTACTCGTTGTGGAGCTAAAGCATGACTCTCACTAGCTAAAATATTTTTATTTGTCCCCATAAATGATCGACCTCCTTAGTCTTTTTCCTCTTTATTATTCAAATTAGAATTTTGCATACCATAACATAGATAAATTAAGATTCCTAAAACAAACCAGCCGAGTGAATAGATTTTTGCCTGTTGATCTAATCCCATAAAGACCACGAATGAACCCAAAAAAGCTAATGCTGGCATCACTGGATACCACGGCATCTTAAATCCAGCTTCTGGCAGATCCTTGCCTTCACGTGGACGCAACCGGTAGATCCCCAAAGAAACGAACATAAACGCGATCAAGGTCCCTGCCGAGATCAACTGCGATAAAGTAACAAAAGGTAACACTGCCCCGATCACAACTGCAATTGCTGTCAAGAAGAACAAAGCATGATTAGGCAAGTTGTTTTTGTTCAGTTGACCCAACCATTTTGGCAACATTCCATCACGACCAAAAGAATATAACAAACGTGAACCGGCCAACATCATACCTATTAAAGCTGTAAACATTCCAACTACGGCAATTGCTTGTACAACAACAGCAACGATCGGATGCCCCGCATGACGTAAAGCCCAGCCAACTGGTTCAGCATTATCGGTATAGTTAGTATATTTAAACATCCCAACTAAAACCAAAGCCACGGCCACAAACAAAATAACTGCGATCACCAAAGAACCTAAGATACCACGAGGCATTGTTTTGGAAGGATTTTTAGCCTCAGCAGCATTAGAAGCGATCGAGTCAAAACCAACATATGACAAGAAAATCGAAGAAACTCCAGCATAAATTCCTTGCCAACCACCAAAGGCAGTCCCATCAGGATTTGGATGATATTCTGGAATAAACGGCACATAATTTTCACCCTTGATCGCAGTTACTCCAACAACCAAGAAAATCACAACTGCCAAGACTTTCAAAACAACCAAAACATTTTCGACTCGTGCTGCTTCAGAAGCACCACGTGATAAAACAAAAGAAACGATCAGCATAGCAATGATAGCTAACAAGTCAAACCAACCACCATTTGTTCCTAAAGTATTGGATAATTGACGAGGCAGCTCAATACCTAAGGGTGATAATAACCCCCGTAGATTTGCTGATAGTCCTGAACCGACAAATGCCACGGCGATAAAATACTCAGCCAGCAAGGCCCAGCCAGCGATCCACCCAAAACCTTCGCCAAACACTACATTGATCCAAGAATAAGCTGAACCAGCAAATGGCATGGTTGAAGACATTTCTGCGTATGCAAAAGCAACTAAAGCTGCCACTACAGCAGCCGCTAAAAATGAAAGAGCAACAGCGGGGCCTGCATGTTTAGCAGCTACTACCCCTGGCAATGTAAAAATAGAAGTAGAAACGATCGTTCCCACACCCAGTGCTAAAAAATCTTTAACCTCTAAGACTTGTAGCAAATGTTTATCCTTACTTTTATATACTTCTGGATCTTCCTTACGGGTCATTTTTTTCCAAATGTTGGTCATATTTTCTCCTCCTGCTCACTATGTATTAACTAGAATGATCTCTAAAATTTAAAAGTTATTTGATCAAGCTACTTTATTTTTATAAACAAAAAACGCCCCACAAAGTACTAAGACTTCATAGGGCGTTTCTTGCGCGGTACCACCTATCTTTGTCTTGTCATTTAATAAACAAGACCTTAAAAATATTGCGAAGACTGCAATATTGATCCAGATAATGGTGGATGGCCATCAAAAGCTATTTAAAATAAATTTCACTTTTACTGTTCAGAGGCGAGATGTTAACGAGTTTATCGGTTTCTCTCAGCAATAAAACCTCTCTGTCTCACTTATATTCGTCAACTGTCCTCTTCAACACATTTTCATTCTAATTTAATTATAAACTAATTTAACGCCAGAAAATGATAAAGTCAAGTTTATTTTTAATTTAAATTAGTTCATATTTAGTGTCACTGACACTATTATAATAGCTAGTAAATAACGATTCTTTAAAAAATGAGTGGTTTCACACTTAAAAATATAAACGCTAATAATTAAGACATATTTTTGTTTGATGTATTCAATGATAACTGAAATATCTTGTTTATGACTTCCTAGCGAGTCAAGCTCAAAACGGTCACTTGACCATTTTCTTGAATATAATCCAACATACTGACTCGTGCATATCCAACTTGGACTTTATGGCTCCCTTTCTAAAAAGCCAGAATTAACATGTAAAATTAACACTTTCCTTCGAAAAGGGACAAAATCAATCAAAAAACTAGCAAAATAACCACTAAATTAAGAGAAAATTTTGCTAGTTTTTTGCTTTAAAATAAATCACTATGAGTTCCGATCCCTGCTAAAAATACTTTCTCACCAGTTGAAACATAAATCAGTAAATAATAGCCACTATGACCGTCAAAATGCAGCTCTAGAATCACAACTTTTAATGTGGTATTGCCAAGCTGCTTTTTGATTTATTTTTCTAAACCGGTCACTCCAGCTGTTCTGTACGCTCGGAGCCAATTTTCTACGGTAGAGTGGGATACTTTTAATCGTTTGGCAGCTGCCTTAACCGACGTTTGTCCTTGCAAGATGCTAGTAACGGCTTGAAGACGCTCAGCTAAAGTTGCTTTGTTTGTTCTTCCAGGCATAAAAACTCTCATTAATAATAGAATACGGATTTTGTTTATTTCCTTGTCTACTATAAGGAGAGCATATCTGTTCAGTGTATAGAAATTAGCTCTTTTTTCTATACCATGTTTTTCTGCAAAAACTTTCCTACAAAATACCATTTATCCACGTCTATAATATGCTAAGCTGACAAAGAGAAAGAAAAATATTGCTGATCATTAATTAAAGTGGTGAAAATAATAAATATGAATAAGTTTTTAACAGCAAAACAAGTACAAACAGGCTTACAGAGTAACTTTGGATTAGAAGTTGAAAAAAACTTGGTTGATTTGACCAATGGCGAGTTGGTAAAAGTTCCTTCCAAATTACTGGAGAAAAATTTACTCGGTAAGATCAGTCTGGACTTTGCAGCGACACAGCTAGAATTAGCTACGTCTCCTGTCCCAACTGTACGCCAGGCTTTAGAACATTTAGCTTCATTACAAGAACAGGTGATCACAAAGCTTCCTCGGAATAGTGGTTTATGGCCTCTGAGTATGCCTCCTGCTTTACCAAAAAAAGAACAGCAGATCCCGATAGCATATTTAGATGAACAACAATACCGCTACCGTTTAGGACTTGCGCAGCGCTATGGTCGAAGAAAACAAATGATGACAGGTGTTCACATCAACGTTAGTTTTCCACCCACTTTACTGGCTGAATTATTTGATGGCTCAAAAACCTGCTTATCTTTTCCTAAATTTTGTGACCTTCTATATTGTCGAGTGGCCCAATTATTTATCAGTCACAGGTGGCTGTTGATCTATCTAAATGGAGCATCACCGCTAGCTGAAGAAAATTTTGGCTGGCAGTCGAAACAGACAGTGCGGAGCTTGCATAATAGCCATCAGTACGGTTATTATAACGATCCGCTATTTCTAGCGGATTATAGTTCTTTCCAAAAATATAGCCATTCTCTGGAAGATGCAGTCAGCTCTGGTTTGATCGATACCGCTAGAGAATATTACGGACCTGTCCGATTACGTGGAGAACAAAACGTTTCATATATAGAATTACGCGGGTTTGACCTAGATCCGTGGTCAAAAACTGGCATCTCAGCAGAAATGCTTGACTTCTTAAATGTCTGGTTATTGTTTCTTTTAGACAAGGTTCTGAAAATGACTAACGAACTGACCACTGACAAATTAATGACTGCGTTAAAAAAAGATGACGACGTCGCCACAGAAGACCCACAAATGCAAAGTAAGTATCATTTTGAAGCTACCGAACTGTTAGATGAATTGCAAGGTTGGGTGGTCTCTAATAAGTTGTCAGCAAATATCCAACATATAATTGAGCAGGCTTCGAACTTAGTCAAAACTCCTAAAAAAACAGCTGCAGCTAGATTGATCACCGCCAGTCACAACCATTCCTTAACTGGATCTTCTTTAAACCAACTGCAATCAAACAAGTGAAATTGACTTACGTGATTTAATAGCCGATATAAAAGGGGCTGGGACAAAACTAATAACACTTAGAGAATTAGCTTGTATCCAAAAATAAAGATAGCGGCATAATGTCAGATGTAAAATCCCATTATGCCGCTATCTTTATTTTTAAGATTGGGTTTTTAGTTTTGCTGCAGCCCTTAGTTTTATTTGGTCAATTATCGTTAAACGTCTTTAAGCCATAATAAACTTTCACTCAGAATACCTACAAAACTAACCTCTGTGATGAAATCATCTCAAATATTCCTTTCTACATTATCTTTACTATCAAACAAACTTTAAAAAAGAACACGCATATTATCTGAACTTTTTGAGCAACCATTACGTGTATTCCCTAAATATCAATGATTACAGCAAAAATTACCGTACAAATTAAAAAATAAGGACACTACCATAAAAATACAGTAATGTCCTTTCAACTTATTTTATCCTAATTGAAATTGTTCTATTTGGGCGTACTCTTTTCCTTTAGCTTCCTCAGCATTACGAATATCTATATCATTCTGTAAATTCAAAAAATAGCGATCAGAAATTCCAAAAACTCTGCCTAATCTAACGGAGGTATCAACTGTGATTTGACGCCGATCATGTAAAATATCCTGTATTCTAGACGTTGGAACATTAATTCTTTTTGCCAACGCATAGGCTGAAAAGTTCGACGGTTCCATAAACTCCTCTTTCAAAATTTCGCTAATTTTTGGTGTTGGGATCTTATTCATAATATTCACTCCCCTTAATGGTGATAACCAACAATTTCAACTTTGATAAAATCACTCTGATTCTCAGCTGAAAAACAAAGTTGATATTGTGCATTAATCTTTATACTATCCTGTCCTTCACGATCTCCTGTTAATTGTTCCAAATGATTAGCAGACGGCACTCTTAAATCATTAATATTTGTAGCATTGTCTAACATAATTATCTTTCGTAAAGCTACTTTCTGAATTGATTGAGGTAACT
>DXAP01000183.1 GCA_019116985.1 Candidatus Ligilactobacillus excrementavium
GACTAACGGTAACTCAGATGCGACATTCGAAGACGTGCCAGTCATGAAATACGCGATCAAAACCGGGACCAAACTTAAAATCGTCACCAAGCCAGCAGAAAGCGGCAACTATGGTTTCGCGGTTTTGAAGGGCGAAAATTCAGAACTGATTCAGAAATTCAACCACGGATTGAAAGTGCTGAAGAAAAACGGGGAATATAAGAAGATCACGGACCGCTATTTGAGTACAGATACCGTAAATAAACAAAAGAAAAAATCTGACGAACATACTTTGGGCGGATTACTCAAACAAAATAGCTCGGTGTTACTGAAAGGTTTAGGACAAACCCTTTACCTAACGGTCGTTGGTATCATTGCTGCAACAATCTTCGGGGTGATTTTTGGCTTATTAGGTGTCTTACCTAATAAATTCGCCCGTGGTCTATCCACGACTGTGATCTACATCTTCCGTGGATTGCCACTGTTAGTTTTGGCCCTATTTATTTACAACGGCATTCCGAGTTTGACGGGAACAAAGATCCCCGCTTTCATTGCTGGGACGATCACATTGATGTTAAACGAAGGTGCATACACAGCGGCGTTTGTCAAAGGTGGGATCGAATCAGTCGACGATGGGCAAATGGAGGCCGCGCGGAGCTTAGGACTGCCATTTGGCAAGGCGATGAAAAAGGTTATCTTGCCCCAGGGAATTAAGATCATGGTCCCTTCGTTTATCAACCAATTCATTATTACCCTGAAGGATACCTCGATCCTATCGATCATCGGGATCTTAGAATTGACTCAAACTGGGAAGATCATCATTGCACGAAACCTGGAAGGGTTTAAGGTTTGGGGGATCGTGGCATTGATGTATTTGATCATCATTACATTACTGACATGGTTATCTAAGTATGTCGAAAAGAAAATGAATGAGTAAAAGATAGCAAATAAAGTAAGATACTTAGAAGATAACTAAGATCTTCTGGCTATCACAACTCAATTAAAAACAGCACTACCTAGTCTTTAAGAACAAACTTAGGTAGTGCTGTTTTTTTAGTTTGTTAAGAATTGAAATACTTCGGCTGATGGATATCTTATTGGCCAGTTGATCCCAAACGCTCACAAACAAAGGGGTTGGGACAAAACTAGCTATACGATACTAAAAGATTGAAGACTTACTGTACAAATAGGCTTCAAAACATCTTTTGTCCCACTCTCCTTATTTTTTAGTTATTAAAACATCACACTGGGCGGCCCTTGGCACATAAGAAGATACTGAACCTGCCATCATGCGTTTGAACAGACTCATTTCGGTCCCGCCGAGCACTAATAGATCATTATGGTATTCTGGTTGAAAATCATCTAAGATCACTGTTTTCGGATTTCCAAAACGAAGATGCACAAAGACTTGCTTCGGATCTAATCCTTCTTCATTGATCAACCTATCCTGTAATTTAAATAAGAATTCTTCGTTGGCCTGTTCGATCTCATAAATTTGCTGGCCATCGATCATGGCCTGGCCCCCTGCTTTAAACTGCAACGAATTAACGTCGATCACACGTAAAAGATCTAACCGTGCATTATTCCGTTTAGCAGTCGCCACCGCTTTTTCCAACGCTGAATCGGCTCCCGCGGACTTATTGACCGCAACCAAGATCCGTTGATAATTAAGTGCCATGTCATCATTCACCCCAAACATCTATCGATTTATGCTTAATATCATACTCCTATTTCAATGTGAAAACCATTTCAATAGAACGTTTTATCAAATTTACGCTAACTTTTTGAGCGCAGCATTTGATAAAAACTACTTAGAACTTAAACTACCGACCATAAACAAAATTGAAATGGCTGTGATCACAAGGCCAGTCCAGTTAAAGAACACTATTTTAATTTCATGGCGGCGTAAATGGTGTTGTTCATACCACGTTTTGATTTTTTGGCGATTTTGCCATAAAACCCACAGTCCGGCTAACCCACCACCAATAAACAAGGAAACATTCAACAAACTACCCATGCTTTTCGGCACGATGTCAATTAAATAGCCAAAGCCATCACCCAAGACTAAATTATTAAATGAGTGCAAGGCGATCGACCACTTGATACCAAATCTCAACGCCACTATTGCTAAGATCAAACCGATCGCAAAAGCAAACGGCGTCTGCATGATGTTCAAATGATAAAGTCCAAACAAACTTGCTGACAATAAAACTGCTGCACTGACACCATATGGTTGGACGCTACGTAAGACAAAACCGCGAAAGACGATCTCTTCGGTCAACGGCGCTAAAATAGCCGAATACAGTAACATCGACCAAGTTTGACTACCAGCGCTGGCGGAGTCTAATTCGTCCATTGCGGTTAAACCAAACTGGTTCAACAGACTTTCCAAACCATCAGAATAAAGTGTAAACAACAGCTGCGCCAGTAACATCAAGGCTACTAAACTCAAAAAAATCTGCCAGTTCATCTTATTTTGACCATCTTGGAAAAAACTGTGCCTGACTCTAGGCGAACTGGCTGCATAGATCACAAAGAGCCCTGCGGCAACCGCGATAAAATATGGGCTGCCGATTTGATCGAGTTTATCACCTTCTAGCAAACTCGGATGGCGTGTGACCTCAACAAAAACTGCAATCGTGGCAACTAGCTGAAAGACGAGCGTATAAACTGCACCGACCAGCCATACTTTTTTGACTGAACGTTCATATTCTTCACGTTCAAATACACCGACAAAGCGCACTTTATCACTTCTTTCACTGATTTCTAACACTCATGCTTATTATCTTATCACAGGCAGTTGTGCAAAAAAAGAAACGTACTCACACAAAAAAACCGTGATCTGAAAAAATCAGACCACAGCCTTCGTACTTATTATTGTGCTTTAAAAAGCTTTTCATGTTGTGTGTGGAATTGATCCATTTGCACGTCACTTAAATTGCCTAATTCGTGCAACTTGTTTTCGATCGTATCAAAAACTTGGACACGATCACTCAAATTATCCACGAAATCATACTTATCACCATCGATGATCAACAATGGCGAAGCGTCGTAGTTTGCCATCCATTCATCGTAGCAAGCTAACAAGCGGTGATAATAATCGACCAATGACGGATCTTTTTCAACTAGTTCATAGTCACGGCCCCGTTTCTCGATCCGTTTAAGCATTGTTTCATAGGAAACCTTGATCGTGATCATCAAATCTGGTGACTTCTTGTGAGAAGCAAAAGGTAATTCTTCCATCATGTTGTTAAGTAAACTCTTGTAAATGTCATACTCAACATCGGTAGCATTACCCATTTCCGTGTTGATTTTCATGAAGATCTCGTCCTCATAGATCGAGCGGTCCAAAATATTGTTGTCTTCACGCATGGCCGCCTTGATCATTGAAAAACGACGGTTCAAGAAAAATGTTTGTAATAAATATGCGTATGGATTTGTGGCTTCTTTGTCGCCGGCTGCTCTTTTTTGTGCAGCGATCTCGTTACCCTTGTAAAAAATTGGCAACACAGGATTATCCTGCACTGGCTCGTAATATGCTTTTGTTCCGAGTTCTGCTGAAAGGATATCAGTTAAGCTAGACTTTCCCGACCCGATAATACCAGATAATGTAATCAAAATGATTGAAGCATCCTTTCCCTAGATATCAAAAGACAGGAACTTGGCCTGCCCTCATGCAATTATTTCTTCTACATAATCATACGCGAATTTAGCTCAAAAATAAAGGGCAAAATTACCGGACAACCACAACTTATAGAATGTCGGTCTCGTTTTCATACTAGATATACGGGCTTTTTGCTTAATTATTTCTGGTCAATAAATGTTGTGCTAAAAAGACTGTGCCCAAACTTACCAGAGCTAAGATCAATAAGATCCCGTAATCAATGTGGCTACCCTGAGCGGTCAAGATCGCCAAGCTATTATCTGACTTCATTTGCTGAGCCGAAATAACTGCCGACAAAACACTTGTCCCAAATGAACCGGCATACTGCTGAAAAGTATTGAACAATGAATTAATGTCGGCTTTTTGTTCAGGTGGAACTTGTGTACTGGCATCAGACATTGAGTTACTAAACCCAAAGTTAAAACCACCACGCAAGAAAATATAAATCAAAGTTGTCGACATCACGCCTAAAACAGGTGTCAGAGTAAAGTATAAACTCGTTCCAACGACCAAAGCCACACTAGCGATCATTAGTGGCAAAAAAGCTCCATGCTTATCATACAAGCGTCCCGCAAATGGAGAAACTGCTGCACCGACTAAAGCACCTGGCAGTAAAATCAATCCTGCCACAAAAGCACTCGAACCGAAGTAATTTTCGGCAAAGATCGGAATGACAAAAGATATCCCGATATTGATAAACTGCAAAATAAAGAAGTTTAACCAGCGCAAACTAATGAGTGGTTTAAGCAG
>DXAP01000184.1 GCA_019116985.1 Candidatus Ligilactobacillus excrementavium
GCCGCACATCAAATCAGCCGTGATAATGCACGAACTCCGATGCAATGGGATAATACGCTTAATGCAGGTTTTTCTGAATCTGAACCGTGGTTTAAAGTCAATGAGCGTTATCCAGAAATTAACGTCGATAAAGACCAAAAAGCGCAAAAATCAGTCTCAAATTACTATCGTGACCTAATTAAGTTACGACACAATAATTTGATTTTACGCGATGGGACCTATGAACTAAAAAACGCTGCAGATCCGGATGTTTTTGCTTACGAAAGATGTTTAGGAGAACAGAAGTGGACGGTTGTAGTTAACTTGAGTGATAAACAGTTGAAACGCTCAAAATATTATACGCCCAACTTAAATTCTAAACTTGTGATCTCAAACTATCACAAGACAAAAGCTAGTGTTTCCGATGAAATTTTAGAACCATGGGAAGCTATCGTATTTGAGGATCGGATATAATATTTAAAGATGTTTTGTCACGATGATTCATATTTTGAGTCGTAACAAAACGAAGAACAATAATAAGGATCGTTGTTACAGTAACGCTTCAGTCTTTTGGAACATATTTAAGGGTCATTGATCTAATCATTTAATTGGTTAAATCGATGGCCCTTTTAGTATCGCACAGCTAGTTATGTCTCAACCTTATTAATAGATTATAAGGTTTGAGTAAAAAACAGATAAGTTTCATGGTTCTTGCAAATAGGTGCTACACTAGTATTGTTATAAGGTTTGTTTTTGCTGATTCTTTCAGATAAAATATAACTTATAGAAAGACAAAAGATCCGAGTAGGTTATTTTCCCGGATAATAGGGGTGTAAATCGATGAAACCAGAGTTAACGATCTCTAAAGATGTAATCACTATTGATACTAAAACGGCTTTGAATGGCGAAGATATCTTGCATTTGACTAATGCGCGAGCAATCGACGATCGAACAGGGCAAGATATATCGTCTAAGTTGTTGGTTAATATGGCTAATGTCAACTTAGGACAAGCAGGAATGTATGATGCAACTATTTCGATTTTAGATGAAAATGGCAGCCTGCAACCATTACGCGAAATTGCAATTAAGATCGTCGAAAATACCGCGGACCAAAATGCGTATAATCAACAGCCACAACAGAACATGCGTCGTCGATCTGCTGAACCAACTCAACAGCCACAACAATCTAAGGCTCAGCAACAACCGCAAGAACAATCAATGCAAGAAGATGAACAGGCGGCTAACAATGAGCAACAAAAACCACGTAAAAAGAAAAAGGGCTGCTTAAAGAAAATCATTTATTTGTTACTAGGGATCTTAGCGATTTATCTAGTTTGGACTGGGATCAGTTATCATCAGACACGACAAAAAGTCGACGACCAAGGTAGTCAAATCGCTGAATTACAGCGTAAAAATGATTCGTTAGGCGATCAACTAGATACGGCTAACACACAGATCAAAGAATTACGTCAAAATTATAAAACCACCAAAAATGCCGTTAAGAATTATAAAAAAGATGAAGATGGTTATCGCCAGCAGTATGTGTCTCAGATGCAACAAGTTTCGCAAAGTTTAGCTTCACTGAAACAACAACTGGATAATCAGACCCAGCAAAGCGGTTTTTTATATAATGTTTTGAACGGTCGCTTAGATAACTTACAAACAACCGTTAATCAAATGATCAGTGCTCAATCGGCAGAGCAAGCGCAAAATATTTTGGATAATTACAAATGGTATAAGTAGTTGTAGCTAGTTTGGATCTTTAAATGTGAGCACAAATAATTTCGCAGAAAGGTGACCGAGTAATGACAGTTAGAAAACATCAATATTTTTATACCTACGATACTGTGGGGAGCTTTTTACGCCCAGAAAAATTGAAACAAGCCTATGACCAAGTTGACAGCGGAGAAATTAGCCCAGAAGAATTTACAGAAATTCAACATGACGCTACCAAAGAGCTGGTTAAAAAAGAAATAGCTCATGGTTTGCATGTAGTTTCTGATGGGGAATATAACCGTAAGAACTTTTTCATTGATTTCTTAGCTGATTTAAAGGGAGTGAAAGTTGTTCCCGATGGATTTAAACTGAACTTTAGTGGTCAAGAATTGGTTGATGATGGCTTAAAATTAGCTGGGAAGATCGAATATAACCCAGAACACCGTTTTTTTACTGACTACGAATTTTTACAGAGTATCACCCCAGCAGGTGTTCAAGCTAAGGTGACGATCCCTGCTCCAACACCGTTGTTGTTTGAAGGAGATTTTGCTGTCATTAGTAACTATCGTGACTTTTATGCTAGCCGCGAAGAATACTTGGCTGATATTTTGAAAGTCTATCAACAAACGGTGGCACATTTCTATGAATTAGGATTGCGTTACTTGCAGTTAGATGATCCGTGGTTATTGGGCGTAACTTTACCGATTGCCGGTATGCAAGGTAATGAAAATGATGCACGTGTTGAAAAACTAGAAAATGAAATTGTTTCTTTGATCCAACAAATCATTGAAACAGCACCCGATGATATGATCATAGCGACCCATATTTGTCGTGGAAATTTCCATTCTGCATCCCTAGGTGGTGGCACCTATGCATCTATCACTAATATTTTACAACAATTACCTTATGATGCATTTTTCATGGAATATGATGACATGCAAGCTGACGGTGATTTTGAGCCATTAGCGCGAATCCACCGGGCACAGCCACAAGCAGTTTTTGTTTTAGGGCTAGTGACGACTAAATCCCCACAACTAGAAGCAAAGCAAAATTTACAACATAAAATTTTGCAGGCGATGGATGTGGTACCATTGCATAATTTAAGCTTATCACCACAATGTGGATTTGCTTCAACTAAAGAAGGCAATGACCTAAATGAAAAGCAGCAATGGGACAAGATCGATTTGGTCGTGCAAACTGCACGAGATACGTGGAAAACAGACGCTTGTCGCTTTGATTGATTGTTTAGTTGTAAACTTTAAATTAAATAAAGAGAGCGGGACAAAAGTCGTTTTGAAGCCGGTATGTAATGGCGTAAATGACATTACATTGAGGATTCAGACTTTTGAAACGCGTTTATGCTATAAAAATTACAAGCGATGATTTGATTATTTTTAGCAAAAAAAGAGACTGGGATATTGTTTTGTCCCAGCCTCTTTTTATATGCACAGAAGATTTTGTATTTTTTAACGCAAAAATATTGATTAGTGGTAGAATAAAAGTAGTGATAGAAAACAAAAAGAATATATATTTGGAGTGATCTATTTGGCTAAGTTTAGCGATTATTATCATAAGATCCCCGCGACGTTCGCCATCGTTAGCATGTTTGAATTCGTGCTGTCGTTGGCGCTCATGATATATTTACCGCGGGAGATCCCCATACAAATGACTTTGAATGCACTAAGTTTATATGGACAACCAAAATTTTTAGTGTTTGTCTTCCCGGTGCTTACGCTTTTGTTGTCATGGCTAGGTAATGATGAGAAGATTGGGAAAATTCAGTCGCCATTAAAAGCAATGACTTGTGGTGGTTTACTGAGTTTGGTTCAGCTGATCTTGACTATTGGAGCAGCGGTTTTCTACTTCGCAGTCTTTAATGTTATATAATTGAATATTTATTTGTCGTGGTGACTTCTGCGTGAGGCAGAGGTCTTTTTTTTGCGTATAAGTTGCTCGTTTCTAGAAGTTCGCTACTTTAGTGTTGACATAAGTTACGTCTTGAAACGTATAAATTTACAAACGGGGTTATTTCAGGTTATAATATCAATATGATATCAAATAGATGATAAGAAGGTGAAAACCTTGTCGACAAAAATGACGACCATTCGATTCCCAGAAGATGTATATGAAAAATTAAAAGAACAAGCTGCAGCGAAGCATGTCAGTATTAATCAAATGGTTGTCGAAAGCGTAGAACAGTTACTAGAAGATTCACAGACGAATAGTTCGACAATGGAAAGTCGTTTGGTCTTAAATCAAGTAGTAGCTCCAGATAAAATTTTTGCAGATAGTGGGCTAGTTTTAGTTAACGGGATCTATTACCGTTATTTAACTAGTGATAACCAAGCTATTAAATCTGATACTGCATATTTAATAGTCGAGGCTACTGGAAATATTTTAACGATCAAGCCAATTCAGAAATGAGGTAAGAATATGCCATTTGGAATAAAAATAGTGCCCCAAAATTGTCAGGGGCTAGTAGAAATGTTTGGGAAATATAAACATACAGTGGAATCAGGATTACACTTTTATATTCCGTTTGTCCAAGGGATCCGGACAGTTAGCTTAGCAATGCAACCAATCGAATTACCGCATTATTCGATTATTACAAAGGATAATGCAGAGGTTTCGACCTCAGTTACTTTGAACTATCATGTGACTGATTCAATGAAGTATGAATATAATAATACGGACTCAGTTGAATCGATGGCTCAGTTAGTGCGGGGGCATTTACGTGATATTATTGGACGTATGGAGTTAAATGATGCTTTGGGATCAACAGCACGGATCAATGCCGATCTAGCAACCGCGATCGGGGACTTAACGAATACTTATGGTATCAATGTTGACCGGATCAATATCGACGAATTATTGCCATCAGATGAGATCCAGCGTGCGATGGATAAACAGCTGACTGCTGACCGTGAACGGATCGCAGCTATCGCACAGGCTCAAGGTGAGGCAGAATCGATCCGTTTAACAAATGAAGCACAAAATAATGCGTTGATGGCCACTGCTAGTGCCCAAGCACAAGCTACTAAGACACGAGCAGATGCTGAAAGATACCGGATCGACACAGTTCAAGCTGGTTTAAGTAATACCGACCAGCGTTATTTCAAGAACCAGTCGATCGCAGCATATAGTGATTTGGCTAAATCACAAGCTAACATGGTAGTCGTACCAAATGATGATAACAGTAATTTTGGGCAAACAGCAGTCCTGGCTCAAGCGATCGAGGGTAAAAATACTGTTGATGAATCTGAAGACTCAAAGAAAGCAGATCAGGGAGATCAAGCACAATAAAAAATCACTTTGAGCACTTGCAAAAAGCAAGGGGGTCGATGAGATGAGCGTAATTAGCATAATTTTTTCATTGTTATTAATATTTGTAATTTTTATCGCTATCATTTGGGTCGCCCAAAAAGTTAGCAAGATTTTTGTTAAGTGGAATTCTCCCACGAATGCTAGTTCTAAAGGAACAAAAGCAAGTGAAAAAATTAAAGGAGAGCCGAGTACTAATAACCTAGCAGGCAAAATGGTACGTCAACAAAATCGAAAGAGTCAACGTCAACGGAATAAAACAGTTCCCATTGAAGCCAATGAAAGCGGGGTACAGTATACGCCAGATGGGCCAATTTTCAATGCTAGACATTATCGGAGTTCTCATATTACAGATAACTTAGTTAATGAACCACATAGTTATCGGACCAATAATGGAACATACGGTAAAGAGTCAGCTGCGCGTTACCGTACTAAACAAAATACAAAAAAGCAGACGCAAAATAGGCAAAGTCAAAGTAAAGGTAAAAAGATGATGGATTCGATCGCTGATTCATATTCGCAAAGCATGCAATATTCGCAGGGTTATCAGCAGGCCCTTAAACGTAGTAAAAAATAGCGACAAAAAAGCTCTAGTTGTCATACTCATTTGAGTAAGCAACTAGAGCTTTTGGTTTAGTCAGTTTCGTCTTTACCGATCGGAACTAACTTGGCTTCACCATAGTAGTGTTTGGCTAGCTTATTTGTAGGCTTTAATTTGTAAGATTTATTGGATTTTTTGATCTCAAAGTTTTTAGTTGGTGCACGATGGGAAACTCCGCTTTTGTCCCCCATAATAAATTGAGTCGATCCGTCTTTTTTTTTCTTGAGCTTATAGCCGTAGGTTTTACTGTCATCATTTTTAACAAACGTGACATGTTTACTATTAAATCGAACGGTGGATGCTGGAGAATCCACTTGTTGTGCAGTAAATTCCCACTTTTGGCTCTCTAGATCTTTTGAAATTGAATTGCCGCAGCCAGCTAAATTAACTACCAACAGTAACATGACAAAAACTTTTAGATAAACCAAATCATCACATCCTTATTATGATTGAACAGTTCTTTTCTCTTTCCTTAGGCTAAAACGCTTATTGAGCTCAAGCAAGATGCTTGGAATGAAAATGCTGATGATGACATATATCCAAGCGGTACTAGAAAGAGCAGTGAAACCAAAGACTTCTCTTAAGCCGGGGATCGTTGCAATTGCGACAACAACGATCATCGTACCCAGTAAACCAATATTTAGTGGCATGTTATTCGTAAACGTTTGAAGTGTAAGTTTGGAACGAGTTTTGATCACATAGATATCGATCATTGAACCTAAAGCTAAGACTAAGAAAAGCATTGTTCGCGCAAATGTAATACTTGAATTTGAAAGACTGAACAAGCCAATACTAAAAATCGATAGTGTCAAGATCGTAAAGACTACAGCTCGGAAAGCAACTCTTTGTGCTAAACCATCGGCAAAAATACTTGTTTTCCGATTGACTGGGTCTTTTTCCATATTATTACCTTCAGATGGTTCACGACAGATATAGAAACCAGGGATACCATCGGCTAGAACGTTGATCAACAAGAGCTGTTCTGCCAAGAGCGGTGAGCCCCAACCCATTGCAACTGCAAAAATCATCATGAATAACTGGGCGAAGTTGACACCGATCAGGAATTCAACAGCTTTCAAGATATTTTGATAAATCGTCCGTCCGACTTCAACTGCAGAAACGATCGTTTCAAAGTTATCATCGGTTAAGATCATATCAGCAGCCTGTTTAGAAACATCCGTCCCCGTGATACCCATGGCGATCCCAACGTCAGCGGCTTTAATAGCAGGTGCGTCATTGACACCATCACCAGTCATGGCAATGGTTGAGTCATTAGCCTGCCAAGCTTTAACGATCCTGATCTTATCTTCAGGTGAAACGCGGGCATAGACTTTAATATCTTCGATATTTTTTTGTAGTTCTTCGTCACTAAGGTCACGTAAATGACTCCCAGTTATAACGCGGTCATTTTTCTCACAGATCCCCATTTGTGTGGCGATCGCTTTAGCAGTTTCAGGATGGTCACCAGTGATCATTAAAGTAGTGATCCCAGCACTTTTAGCTTTTTTAATTGCGGTGATCGCTGCTGGACGAGGAGGATCAATGATACCGATCAAACCAGCAAGTTTAACGGGGATCTGAGTAGCATCAAGTGGACCATTCGGTTTTTCATCTAAGAGAGTATAACCAACGGACAAAACACGTAAAGCTTGTTGAGCAAATTGTTTGTTGACACTTTGGACTTGTTTATACTGTTCATCAGTTAGTTGAACAGGTAAACGGTCGATCGCACCCTTTACGACCAAAAGGTATTTACCATAAGGTGTCTTATGCAAGGTTGCCATGAGCTTTTTGTTTGAATCAAATGGATCTTCATCAATTCTAGGATAGTCTTTTTCTAATTCAAAACGTGTGGTGTTAGCTTTTTCCATCCAGTGGACGATCGCTAATTCAGTCGAGTCACCCATTTCAACTTTTTCACCGTCAACTTCTTTGATCTGTGCATCAGTTGCTAAGCCCATGAAGCGCATTAACTGAAATTCCTTTGAATCTTCTGAAACTTCACTAGAAGTTGATTCTGGAGCATTTTCAGGAACCCAGTATTTAGTAACTGTCATCTGATTTTGTGTAAGTGTACCTGTTTTATCGGATGCGATCACATCAATACTTCCGACTGTTTCCACAGAATTAACTCGACGCATGATCGCATTTTTCTTGGACATCTTAATGACACCATAAGACAAACTGATCGTAACGATAATAGGCAATGTTTCAGGTACGGCGGCAACCGCTAAAGAAACACCCATGATCAAACCGGATGAAAGATCAAAACCACGGAAGAAAAATCCGATGATAAAGATCAAAACACCACCGATCAACGCAACAGTCGTTAAACGTTTGGAAAGTGTGTCTAGTTTTTCTTGTAGTGGGGTCTTCTTTTTGGAAGTTTGGTTTAATAAACCAGCGATCGAACCAAGTTCAGTATCCATCCCAATGGCAGTTACTACCATTAAAGCGTTACCTTGAACTACACCAGTACCAGAGAAAGCCTCATTATATCTATCACCGATTTCTTTAGTTGGTTCGATCTCATCGCTAGTTTTCTCGACTGGCTCACTTTCACCAGTTAAGATCGATTCGTTGATCGTTAAGTTATTGGCAGTTAATAAACGGCCATCTGCAGGAATTTGATCACCTGCACTTAAGACAACTAGATCACCGACGACTAAGTCTTTGGATTCGACAGTTTGCCTGATCCCGTCACGGATCACCGTTGATTCACGGACATTCATATCTTTCAGAGCAGCTAAAGCTTTTTCAGCACTTTTTTCCTGATAGATACTGATCGAAACGTTTAATACTAAGATCCCGCCAATAATTAACGGCTGGCTCCAACTTTCATGGCCAGTAGCTGCTAAATAAGTGGATAAAATAACAGCGAAAAGCAATACTAATGAAGCAATGTCAGACAAATGATGTCCGATCTGCTTGAAAATGTTATCTTTTTTACCTTCTTGTAATTCGTTGATACCTTTTTGCTGTCGCGTGGTAACTTCCGCGGCAGTTAGTCCTTTTTCACTAGTATTATAGTGAGCGAGAACTTGCTCGTTAGACGAGTTTTGATTCGCCAATAAAATCATCCTTTCAATTTAAATAGTTGTTGTTGAGATCGATCGTAAAGCTGTCAAAGCAAGTTAACAAGGCTTGTCTAGATGCAATAGAATTAGTTGAAATTCAACTAACCATTTTCATAAATTGAAACGAAAACTAAATGTAACTGAGAATTGTATTTAGTAAAGAATTTTTAGTTAGAGATGAAGTTGAAAATAATGTGAAACTCCTATTAAAAAATCACGGAGCGTAAAAACTCGACTATATTAACAGAGTGAAGTGTAGCACATCGAAGACAGGGTTCAGCAACAAAAACTTGGAACCTGAATTATGTCTAATGATGAAAAGTAATTTTGTCTTACAAAGGCTAACTTAGAAATGACAGACTAATGTAAGACCTCATAGAAAATAAGTGGCAATCTTTTATTTGTCACCAAAGGATCTGTTGAGAACTCACCAGTATTTATTGAAAGTAGAGTAAGTTAAATAATTCTTAGGCATGCTTGTCTACTGTCTAAAATTACCAAACTAAAATATGCAAAAATTGCAGAAGCTCGTCTACTAGTGAGTAAAATATCTGTGGGATAATACTCTGTTAATTACAACGAATATAACAGGTTGAGTAGTATAAACATGTGGAATGTTGAAAAACTCATAGTGGTTGTTTATGCGTTGCATAATTAAATGGAAATTACTTTAATAGAGGTTAAACTCGTGTGAATTTAATTCTTATAATGAAAATGTTAAATTGTAATGAAAGTTAATGGTCATGCATAAAATGCAGTGATCAAATTAGAAATGAACTTTCAGAAATGATTTGCAAGTCGTTCAATTGCTTTGAACAGCTTAAAGGTTGAAAGTCGTTCAACTTTACACTATTAATGCTATCATTTTTTATAAGGTACGTCAAACTTTACCTATATTTTTTTAACAAAAGCATAAAAAGTACATAAATGTGATAGAAAATGAGCTAGAATTCTTGATCTAAAAACTGAGCTGAGACATAACTAACTGCGCGATTCTAAAAGGGCTGCCAATCTACCCCATTAAATGGGTCTAAACTTTTTAGTGTTGATGAATCTCATCAGCACTATTTTTATACACCAAAAAAGGACATCATTTGTCCTCAAGTGCTACGATTAAAGTGTCCAAACCAAATCAAAGCGAGGTATAAATGATGTC
>DXAP01000019.1 GCA_019116985.1 Candidatus Ligilactobacillus excrementavium
GGTATCTCTAAAGTCTCTTTGCCCAAAGGAGCACGCCATTGACGAATAAAGACCATTTTATCCGCAGCTGTAACAGCCACAACTCCAACAGCTCCATGGTGCCGCACAATTTCTCTTTGAGCCTGTCTGCCATCTGGTAATTCAACTGTTTCCATATCTAGGTTAATAACATGGCCCTCAAATATGTGTTGTACATTTTTAACTTTTTCTTCAAAATCCATGCTGCCACTACCTTTCACTTTTTAGTGCCATATTTCTTAAAATTATTTCTTAAGTGAATTAACAAAATTTTCGTATGCTAGTTGTTCACCAGTTTCATAACATTTAGCTTGCGAAAAGTTACCAAGCATCGCTTCTTTTGCATCAAGACTAACACTAGCAGTTACAGTTGCATTACCGATCAAGGAGATCCAATAGCTACCATCTAAACGCTGATGCACGATAGTTTGCACCATTCCTCCTGGATTCAAGACTTTGAGCGTCTGCTCTAATCCTGCTTGGCCCAGCTGTTGTAATACATAAATTAAACTTGAAGCACTCATTGCCGTTCCACAAGCATTAGTTAAGCCAACACCTCGTTCAAAAGTTTTAACAAAAATTTCATTTGACGAAATTTTTTGAACAAAACTAACATTCACCCCATCTGGAAAATATGGGTTCTCACTATTTAAATAAGTTGCCATTTTAACTAGTTGATCACTTTTTAAGGTCTGCTGATCCACAAATGAAATTAAGTGTGGGTTAGGAACCGCCACAGCCGAAAACTTCAGAGAATCAGACAAAGCGGGGACCAAAGAATTTTGCAAAGTAGCTTGACCAACATGCATCCCAATTTTTGAATCAGCAAAACTGACAGGAGAAATTTCCACTTCATAAGCTGGCACACCTGAAGCTAAGTTTGCAGCTGCTTTAACTTGCAGGTCTGCATACATCGTCTCGATCTTAAAGCTATTTTGCGGGGATAGTTTTTCTTTAGTTGCTACATAACGAGCGACTGTTCTCAGACCGTTCCCACACATGCTCGCTTCACTACCATCAGCATTTATTACACGCATTCTTGCAACAACATTTTGATGAGCGGACTTTAAAACCAATAACAAACCATCAGCACCACCATGAAGTCCCTTTTTCCGATCACATACAGACTGTGCCATTTTTTTAAGTTGATCTTCAGTTAACTGTATCTGTGCTTCCATTTGGTCAAGTAAAAAGAAATCATTACCTGAACCATGAACTTTTAATAGTTTCACCATCATTTTCCTCTCATTCAAAAATTTTCAAAATTCATTCAATTATCCGATAATAAATTAAGTCTAGCAATATAATGATAGCAAATTTTATCACAGTCTGCGAAATAAAATACTTAAAAAGTCAAACAAGAGGAACGCGATCTCTCGTTTGACTTTAAAAACTATATAATTATTTTTCTAATCCGTCTTGGACAGCTTCAGGGAAATTTTCCGAAACGATGGCTGCACAACTTTGACAGAGCTCAGGAAAATGTTCATCCTGCCCGACATCATTTTTAACCATCCGGCAACGTGGACAAACTTCACCAGCAGCATGTGTAACTTGAACAGCTACATTATCGAATTTGTCAGCAGTTTCTGGTGCATCATCAAAGTCCTTAATATCTAAGCCTGAAACGATCAAAGCTTGGCGAACGTTAGTATTAAGGTCATCCAATAATTGATGAACACTATCTGTAACATACAAATCAACATGTGCTTCAAACGATTTACCGATCAGTTTTTGATCACGTGCTTCTTCCAAAGTCTTGAATACGTGAGAACGGATCTGCATAAATTTATCCCAATTTTCAACCAATTTTGCTTCACCATCATAATGATCAACAGTTGGCATATCAGATAATTGAGCAAATTCTTCTGGTTCTTTCAAATACTTCCAGATTTCTTCAGTTGTATGCGGAATGATCGGTGTTAATAGCTTAGTTAACCGAACGGCAACATCATATAAAACTGTTTGCATTGAACGTCTCTTATGACTATTTGCTGCTTCAATATAAACAATATCTTTCGCAACATCAAGATAAAAAGCGGAAAGATCGGTCGTCAAGAAATTGATCAAACGTTTATAAATATCCATGAACTTGTAAGTTGCATAATCATCTAAAACATCTTTCGTAAACTGATTGATCTTAACTTGCATGTATTGATCGATAGATTCTAGATCTTGATATGAAACTCGGTCAGTTTCAGGATCAAAATCAGTAGTATTAGCTAACAAGAAACGAATGGTATTACGGATCTTACGATAGCTTTCAGAGATCTGTTGGAAGCTTCCCATTGAAACACGTACATCCGCTGAAGAATCTACACTAGAAACCCAAAGACGGATGATCTCTGCACCCATTTGTTTGATAACTTTTTCAGGAACGATCGTATTTCCTAACGATTTACTCATCTTACGGCCCTTACCATCCAAAGTAAATCCTTGAGATAAGACCTGTTTATATGGAGCTTGTCCAGAAAATGCAACACTAGTGATCAAGCTGGAATTAAACCAGCCACGATATTGATCAGAACCTTCAAGGTACATATCTGCAGGGTAAGTTAAATAATCACGGTCTGCCAACACTCCTTGATGTGAAGAACCTGAATCAAACCAGACATCCATAATGTCCGTTTCTTTAGTAAACTGGCCATGTGGTGAATGTTTACTTGTAAATCCTTTTGGCAAGAGATCTTTTGCATCTTTTTCAAACCAAATATTAGAGCCATGTTCAGCTACTAATTTTGCAACATGTTCAATTGTTTCTGGTTCCATAATTGCGGCACCATCTTCACCATAGAAAATTGGCAATGGAACTCCCCAAACACGTTGACGTGAAATGACCCAATCTCCACGATCTTTTATCATATTATATAGGCGTTTTTGCCCCCATTCAGGGAAAAATTTAACTCCATCGATCTGATCTAAGATCTGTTGTCTGATCTTGTCTACAGACGCAAACCACTGTGGTGTAGCTCTAAAGATGATCGGTTTCTTTGTCCGCCAGTCAAATGGATAAGAATGCTCGTAATCCACTTCTTTTAACAACAAGCCATCCTTTTCTAATTTATCAAGCGAAATTTGATTGGCATCATCATAAAAGACGCCTTCAAATTCAGGACCTGCTTCAGAAGTTAAATAACCTTTATCATCAACAGGTACCACGACATCCAAGCCATATTGTTGACCGACATTGAAGTCATCTTCACCAAAACCAGGTGCAGTATGAACTAAACCTGTCCCAGCATCGAGTGTCACAAAATCTCCTAACATCGTGACTAACTTACGGTCAGGATAAAATGGATGCTGTGTAAGAACATTTTCCAATTGGGCACCTTTAACGGTTTGCAAGATCTTCACGTTTTCCCAACCAAACAATTCAGCATTTTGGTTAAGTAATTCAGCCGCCAAGACATATTTCTTTTGATCACCTTCAGGACTAACCACAACATAATCAAAATTTGCATCGATCGTAATACCTTCTGAACCAGGAATTGTCCATGGTGTTGTTGTCCAAACTACCATATAAGTATTATCTTCTTCTAAAACTCCTTGCCCATCGATAACTTTTTCACCGTAAAAGGCCGATGGAGAAGTCACGTCATGATATTCAACTTCAGCTTCAGCTAACGCAGATTCAGATGACCAAGACCAAAAAACTGGCTTTTTGCCCTTATAAATCAAACCTTTTTCAGCCATTTTGCCAAAAACACGAATTTCATGTGCTTCAAATGATGGATCAAGACTAACATATGGATTATCCCATTCACCTGTCACACCTAGACGCTTGAAATCTGTACGCTGTTTATCAACTTGTTCTAATGCGTATGCACGACACTTTTCACGAAATTCGTTAACTGTCATTGACTTACGGTCAACACCAGCTTTTTTTAATTGTTGCTCAATTGGTAAGCCGTGAGTATCCCAACCAGGAACGTATGGTGCACGAAAACCCATCATTGATTTAGAACGAACAATAAAGTCCTTCGAAATTTTATTTAAAGCATGTCCCATATGAATGTTTCCGTTTGCATAGGGAGGGCCATCATGCAAAACAAAAGAGGGCTTACCTTCATTTAACTTTTGTCGTTTTTCATAAACCTTATTTTCTTCCCATTCTTGTTGTCTTTCAACTTCACGAACAGGCAGATTGCCACGCATTGGGAATTTAGTTTTACCAAGATTTAAAGTATCTTTTATTCTCATTATTTTGCTCCTTTGCAATATGTCTTAAAATAATACTATCGATAAAATAACGGACGATAAACAAAAAAACCCCGTCCAAAAGGGACGAAGTTTCCGTGGTACCACCCAAATTCGATTTTAATGATCTCAATTATTAAAAATTGTTACATTAAAATCCTTACAAATGAACTAACGGTCATCAACCGGTCGAACCTACTAAGTGTTTATGTACAATTCAATTCAACAAATACGGAGATGATAAATATTCAGCTGACAAACATCGGCCTTACACCTGTTACCGACTCGCTGAGATTTTCACTGAAATTCTTGTTCTCCAATTGATCTTGATTATTGATTATTTTCTTCGTCTTCTTCTGCCTGGGCGAAATGTTGACCTTCATCGTCTTCTTCAGCAGCTGCATCTGGGAAAATTACAACTGTATCATCGTCATCCACATCTGATTCTTGTGCTTCTGTATGGACCTCATCGGTACTTTCATTAGCTACTTCTTTTGATTCTACTTCAGCAGCAGCTTGGTTGTCAAGGTCTTCATCGTGACGTAAGGCATCTTGGATCTCTTCATAACTACTTGTTTCTCCTTGTTTCAAAATGTCATCCCATTCTGAACCCTTAACAACTTCGAGCTGAGACTCCATCATTACTTGTAGTTTCTGCCGGAAAATCCGCGCTTGTTTCCTTAAGCCATCAGTTTCTGTAGCCAATTGTGTTGCTTTACGTGAGGCTTGGTCAATGATATGGCGAGCTTTTTCATTCGCTTGATCAATTGCGTCTTGACCTTCTTTTTGCGCTTCACGTTGTATAATATCTGCCTCGCGCTGTGAATTAGCTTTGACCTTATCAGCAGCTTCTTGCGCTACAATGATTGATTGATTTAAAGAATCCTTTAAATCATTAAAATATTTAAGCTTCTCATTACTTTGCTCCAAGCTCGAATTTAACTTTTCGTTTTCTTGGAGTGTCATTTCGTAATCTTTAATAATTTGATCTAAAAAATCGTTCACTTCGTCTTGATCATAACCGCGAAGCTTAACGTGAAATTCTTTATTATGAATATCCAACGGGGTCAATGTCATTGACCAACACCTCCTAATTTAATTAAAGCATACTACTTTCTTAAAACTGCTGCACTTATTTTTAATTTACCCTTTTTTGATACACCATTTTGTTCGTTCAAGCGGATCCTACCATATCCACGAACAGATAAAATATCATAATCTGACAATTCATAATCTGGTTTATCAAGCACCATCCAGTTTAATTGAACCTTATGTGCGTGAAAAAGGTCTTTTGCATGTTTTCGCGATAGATTATAAAAATGAGAGATCAAGGCATCAGCTCGTAAAGAAGAAACGGTATCTTCAACTTCCTCCCATTCACTGATTTGTGTCACTTTTTCACTAATGGGACGATCTTCAAGTCGGACTTTAACTCGCGAGATCCGGTCAACTTCCCCTTTTAAAAAGGGGGCAATTGGGTCTTCTACAAAAAATTGCCAACGTTTCGAATCAGTAATAATATCACCCAACACTTCACGTTGAATCCCACTATTGACCAAAGTACCTAAAATACTGCCATGATGCAAAACTGCAAATTTATGGGGATAGATGACCTCCATCAAGGTGATTTGAAAATCGGTCGACTCAGGTTCATAGTAATCTGGATAAAACAACGCTCGTTTTCTTTCCGCATCTTTTATTCCACCATATGAACTCATTTTAACATTGCCTTGCATATTAACCATGGTACGTGCGATAAATAATTCGCGCGGATTTAAAAAATGTGACAGAATTGGGCGATATTCACTCGCAGCTTGATTGATCATATCATTTAAAGCATCGATCAATGGTGCCTCTTCAACCCGGAAATGCTGATAAATCGAATCACTAGCAGTCATCTTTAAACTCCTCCATAGAAAATCAAAGCAATTAGGTAAAATAAACCACTCTGAATTAATTCTAAGACGATCAAAGCAACCCATGGAGCAAAACTGATACCAAAAATCGGTGGTATAAAATCAAATAGACTTAAATATGGTTCACAGATCTTTGCTAAAATTTCGCCTAATTTTGTTTCATATGCACCTGGAAACCATGACATTAAAACATAAATCAAGATAGCCAAGGAGTACAGTTGAAACAATCCTTGTATAATTGATAAAAACAAGTTCAAAACTCCTTAAAAATCAGTCTTACGTGCATTTTCAGTAATATCACCTTCAACAGTAAATTCTTTTGGGGTGCATAAAAATATTGTCTCACCTACACGTGACATTTCACCATCGATCGCAAAAGTAACTCCTGACAAAAAGTCAACAACTCGATGTGCCTGCTGATTATCCATTTTTTGAAAATTTATTACAGCCGCCTCACCTTCGAGTAAACGAGAAGCAATAGCTTTTACATCAGAAAAAATACTAGGTTCAAATAACATTATTTTCTTATCGACAACTTCACCACTCTTACCATTACGTAGCGACATTACACGTGAACGTTGACTACGAGGCATTTCATCGTCTGATTGTTGACTTTGAAAATCATTTTGTGCAGAACCATCATCATAGTCGCCAAACCAACTATTGATTTTATCTCCTAGTGACATTTACTCCCCCTCCTTCATTAACCGATCAAGAATTAATGACGACGGTGACGCAAGAAAGGTGGTGTATTTAATCCCTCGTCTTCATCACTATCCTGTGAACTGTTTGAATCATTGTCAGCTGAACCTGAACCAAAAACATTAAAATCTTTCTTTTCAATGTTTTTGAATTCATTTTCGCGTGATTCTTGTGAGGCCTGACGATCTCCGTTGATTTCACGATTCAAATCCCAATCACCTAACGGATCACGCCTAGTATTTGCAGTATCAGAATTTTCTTGTGATACTTGTGGACGTTCATCACGAGCTTGACGTCTTTGATCCTTCTTTGAATTCTTCTTATCAATACCAGTTGCAATAACAGTTACAACTACACTGTCATCAAGATTTTCATTGATCGAAGTTCCAAAAATAATATTAACGTCGCTCGTTGCTGCCTGTGCCACGATATCAGAAGCGGCCTGGGCTTCAAACAAACTCAAATCTGGGCCACCAGTAATATTCAAAAGTACTTGTTCCGCTCCGTCGATTGAAACTTCTAACAATGGAGAAGAAATAGCCTTTTTAGTAGCATCTTCGGTTCTATTTTCACCATTGGCAGAACCAATACCCATCAAAGCTGATCCTTGGTCTTGCATTACAGTCTTAACATCAGCAAAGTCCAAGTTAACGTAACCGGGTGATGTAATTAAATCAGAAATACCTTGTACACCTTGTCGTAAGACATTATCTGCTTCTTGGAAAGCCTCTAACATCGGTGTCTTTTTATCAACGATCTCCAACAAACGATTATTAGCAATAATAACTAAAGTATCAACTTGTTCTTTCATTTTTGCAACGCCTTCAGCAGCAAAGCGTGCACGCTTAGGCCCTTCAAAAGTAAATGGACGCGTAACAACACCAACGGTCAAAGCGCCTTGTTCTTTAGCGGCTTTAGCAATGATCGGTGCTGCCCCAGTACCAGTACCACCGCCCATACCAGCGGTAACAAAGACCATATCAGCACCATTTAAACTTTCAGCAATTGCTTCTTCACTTTCCTGGCCGGCCTTACTACCAACATCAGGATTAGCACCTGCACCAAGTCCCTTGGTCAATTTAGGTCCTAATTGAATTTTTGTTTCTGCTTTAGAGTTCTGTAGCGCTTGAACATCAGTATTAGCAACGATAAATTCAACACCCTGAACGTCATCTTCGATCATGCGGTTGATAGCATTCCCACCGGCACCACCAACACCAATAACTTTGATCGTAGCTCCAGTATTATTTTCATTTGCATCTAGTGAAAATTCCATTATAGTTCCCTCCTATTAAAGTCACGTTTAGTCAAAGAAGTTATCAAACATATGCTTGAGCTTATACCCAAAGCCTTCTTCACTAGACTTTTGGCTTTTCTTTTGCTCATTAGGATGATTATTTTTCTTTGGTTTTGTTACTGGCTTTTGCTCTGGTTGAGAGTTGCCATTTTGTTGAGATGGCATTTTCTTTCGTCTTGATCTAGCGGAACCTAGCGTTTGTTTAACGATCAAATCAATTTCACTTTGTTTAGTTGCATATTCCACTAAACCAATCACTTGAGTAAAGGAAGGGATCCGTAAATTAATTTCTTGGGGAATATAAACTTTGACTTGAACTTGAAAAATTTCCTCAGCAAGTTCAGCCACGCCGGGCAAAGCTGCCATCCCACCAGTCAAAACAACTCCACCGGGCAACTGAAACGCATTGATTTGTTCTAAAGCACTGGCTAATTTTTCAAAAATTTGCCTTAAGCGTGCTTCAATAATCTCTGAAAGGTATTCCTCAGTCACTTTTTCTGGTTCCTGGCGTCCAACAACTTGGACAGGAAATGATTCTTCGTCAGATGCTAAAGCCGACATAGCATAACCGTAGTTTCTCTTCAACATTTCAGCATTTTCGATCGAAGTATTTAAAACAACTGAGATATCACGTGTAACATAATCGCCGCCTTCTTGATCTAAGTATGTATATTTCAACTTATGATCATGAACGACTGCAGCCGTTGTTTTACCGCCACCTAAATCAACTACGATCGCACCAAAGTCCTGTTCTCCATCATTAAGTGCTACTTGGGAAAGGGCGATCGGAGCAACAACAATATCAGAAACATTCAAACCAGCACGTTCAACACATTTTTTTGTGTTATGTAAAATTGTTTTAGGCCCAGTGTACATGACACCCTGCATTTCCATACGGACTCCAACCATGCCACGTGGATCTTTGATCCCGTCAAAACCATCAACGGTAAATTCATCAGGAATTACATCAATGACTGTACGTTCAGGCGGCAAATTTTTAACTAATGCAGCCTGTGTTACTTTTCTTACGTCATCTTCAGTAATTTCTTTAGCGCTACCGTCTTCTTCACTAACAGCGATCATTCCATGACATTGTTCGATTTGCAACATGTTAGCCGGTATCCCAACGGTAACATCAGAAATATCAATGTTAGCTCGTTGTTCTGCTTGTTTAACTGCATCTTTAACAGAGGCAACAACTTGATCGATATCAACTATGACACCACGATTCAAGCCAGCTGCTCCAGTATTTCCATATCCGATAATGTTGAGCTGATTTTTTACAAACTCTGCGATAATGACCTTGATAGATGTAGTACCAATGTCTAAACCGACAAATATATCAGAATTATTCATCCTTCAGCCCCCTAGTTATTTTAATATTTTATATTACAAAAAGCTTATTAAAGAAATTTTACCATAGAAACGGCTTTAATTACCACGATTCTGCGAACAAATCAACAAATTTTATTTTTTCTCATCATACGGATACGAATAAGCCCCAACTTCCAAGTCAACAATTCCAGGCTTATCCATATTAGCAGAAATATTAGGATAGTATTTCATTTTTTTGGCTACTGTAGATGATTTAGCAATTATTTGATTTCCGTCATTCATATATAACTTGATACGCTCAGGGTCGACTTTTGTCGGTGCGGCATGTATCTCAGAAATACTTTGCTTAATTTCTGGTGAAAATTTACTAAATTGTTGTGCTGTTTGGGTCAAGACTTTTTTTGATCCAAATGAATAATAAACCGGGTACCTTCCCGTGACCTTAGGTAATTTTTGAACAGAAACCGAACCTGATGCTGTGATTCGATATTGATCCTTTCCTTTTTTTAAATACCCTACCATTGGGTACTCGTGAGCTTTGATAGCTATCTTACTACCCTGATATGAAATATCAACTGATTTAACCGAAGGCACTTCTTTTTTTATATTTTTCTTTATTTGCTCAGTTTGTGGCCAAACACTAAATAACGACTCATAATATTTCAAATCAGTTGCATGGAGTATTTCATTTTTACTTTCAGCATATGAAGTATCGATCTTAACTGATGTTACCCGACTGATTGGCAGTATAAAATACAAAGTAACCAATGCTATGACCAAAAAAAATGTCAACAGGACTTTTTCGTGTTTTTTTAAACGTTGTGTCCTTTTCTTTTTCATCTTAGGTAAATTTTTATCATATTCTGGACGTATTTCTGTTTTTTTCTTTTCAGCCCGCAATCTTTCTTGTCGCCGTTGTTGCTCTTGTTCCCAAGGAGTTAACGGAGCAGAAGAACGCTTGGCTTTGTTTTTTTTTCGTCTTTTAAATGACACGTTTTTCCGCCCCCCTGACCCGACAAAATAATAATTTATTTTAAATTAAATGTCCTAAAAAACCTTATTTTTGGCTAATATCGCTTAAAACATCCAATAATTTATCAGCAGCATCTGGTACACCAGCTTTTTTAGCGTTATTTGCCATATCGTCTCTTAACTGCTTATTACTCATTAACTCATCAATATCAGTAAAAAGTCTCTCAGCTGTCATATCTTCTTCTTTAAGTATCTTTGCGGCTTTTTGGTTTACTAAACTCAAGGCATTTTTGGTTTGATGATCATTAGTCACATAAGGACTCGGTACCAAAATACTTGGGATCCCGATCGCCGTTATTTCAGCTAAACTAGTAGCACCAGCACGCCCAACAATTGCAGCAATATCTGGTAATATTTGTGGCATATCAGGAATATATGGCTGAATAATAAAATTGGCCGGGACGTTTTTTGCTTCAGGCTGCTGTATCAATTTATCATAGTGTACACGTCCAGTTACAAAAAGCACCTGATATTGACTGTCCTTAAACAATTGCGCTGCAGCTAAAGCCGTTTGATTTATTTTCTCAGCTCCACGTGATCCACCAAATATTAACAAAGTTGGTCGAGATGGATCTAAGCCGTACTTCTCTAAAGTTTGATTAGATTTTATACCAGCAACTTGTTGGGCACGCGGATTTCCCGTAAAAACAACTTTTTCTTTGGGAAAATCTTGTTTAACATCCGGAAAACAAATTCCGATCTTACTAACATAACGGCTTAAGAACTTGTTGGTAACACCAGAAACACTATTTTGTTCATGGATCAAAGTTGGGATATTCAATTTTGCTGCAGCATAAACCACTGATCCGCAAACATATCCACCAGTTCCAACTACAACATCAGGTTTAAAGTCACGAATAATTTTTTTTGAATCTTTGACACTTTTTAAAAAAAGATAAACAGTTTTAAAATTCTCAAGACTTAATGAACGTTTAAACCCTTGGATCTCGATCGTTTTTAACGGGATACCAGCATCAGGCACTATTTTACTTTCTAAACCGCGTTTAGTCCCTACATAAAGTACTTTTGCTTTTGGATCTCTTTTTTTTAAGGCTTCAACTAATGCCAATGCGGGATAGATATGTCCACCAGTCCCACCACCAGATATTAATAATCGCATATTCTACTCCTCCGTTTGTTTGATCAGTTTTTCAACTGCTTCGATATATTTATCACCACGAATTTCAAAAGTAGGCCACTGATCCCAACTTGCACATGCCGGAGACAATAAGATCACATCTCCTGGCTTGCTTAGCTCAAAGGCTTGAGGAACTGCTGTTGCTGCATCCTGAGAAAATTGAATATTTTCAATACCTGCCTTTTTACCTAACTCAGCAATTTGTGAAGCAGTTTCTCCAAAGACAACTAAAGCATGAACATGCTTTTTTAAAGCTGTTAGTAATGGTTGGAAAGATAATCCGCGATCTAACCCACCTGCCAATAAAACAACAGGTTTTTCAAACCCTTCCAATGCTTTTTTTGTTGCTTCCAAATTAGTTGCTTTTGAATCATTATAAAAAGTTCTATTTTTAAATGTCTTCAAATACTGTGTACGATGCTTAACACCGGAAAATGTTTTTAAAACTTCAGTAATATGTTCAGTTGTTTGGCCCAATAATTTAGCAACTGCAATAGCCGCCAATGCGTTTTCAACATTATGTTCTCCAGGTATCTTTATTTCATCAGCTGCCATGATCTTCTCATTTTGGTAATATAATTGTCCATCACGTAAATAAGAACCCTCTTGAGTTGAGTTTGCAGGAGAAAACGGGATAATAGTAGCCTTGGATACCAAACTAGCTTCTCTTGCCTCTGCGTTATCCCAATTAACGATAAAATAATCATCTGGTGTTTGATTCTTCGTGATATTTAACTTAGCCTGAACATATTTTTCATGTGTGCCATGAAAATCAGTGTGAGCTTCATAAATGTTAGTCAAAACAGCAATATGTGGATGAAAATCAGTGATCCCGTTAAGCTGAAAACTGGATAACTCTGTAACGATCACATCATTTGCGCAGGCTTGTTGTGCCACCATTGAAACCGAAGTACCAATATTGCCCGCTGAATATACTTTATCGTATGTTGTAGATTTTTCTAACATCAAAGAAATCAAGGTAGTTGTAGTTGTTTTACCATTTGTACCAGTAACCCCTATCATGGGTGCATCTGACACTTCAAACGCTAACTCAGGCTCAGTTATGACGCTGATTTCACGTGCTACAGCTTCTTTGACTAAAGGATTCTCATATGGGATACCGGGATTTTTAACCATTAAATCACAGTCATCTAGTAAGTCCAATGGATGACTGCCTGTAACCACTTTTATCCCTGCCGCAACTAACTCATTGACCTGACTAGGATCAGTTGGTACTTGCTTATCATTCACTGTTACGTTGGCTTGTAGTTTCCGTAATAATTTAGCCGCATTAAAACCACTTTTACCTAATCCTAAAACCAAGACATTTTTATTTTGATAATCTTTGATATCTT
>DXAP01000001.1 GCA_019116985.1 Candidatus Ligilactobacillus excrementavium
AGATATTTATGCATATAAACGTTCATTCGATACACATCAAGCTTTTATTTTTTGTAATTTAACTGACAAAAAACAGGAAATAACGCTACCAGAACCAAATTTGAATTTACGCATCAAGATAAAAAATCAAGCTAACTTAGACCGTACTAATGGAAAAGTCATCTTAAAAGCATATGGTACGATCGTTTTAGATAATTAAAAAACAGATTGTTGTAAAAATGGAGGAAAAGATAAGTATGGAAACTGCAGCAGTATATCATCGTCCTGATAGTGAGATGGCATATTTGAAAGATCATGATCATTTTCAGATCCGTTTAAAAACTAAACATGATGACGTGGTCAAAGTTGATTTATTGTATGGTGACCCTTATGGAACAAAAGTTAACGAAAAAGATGAAGGCATCTGGGAACACCGAGTTATTAGTATGAAACGGACTTATCAAACTAAAGAAGTTGATTATTGGATCAGTGAGGTGACTTTGCCGCTTCGCCGTTTACAGTATGCATTTCATATTTACGGCCAAGATGGTCAAGAATATTTATATGATGACCGCCGGATCTATCGCTATAGTGAAAGCGGTTTAGGAAAATTGTCATGTTTTCGGATGCCATTTCTGCATGAGTGCGATCGAATCAAGACACCTGAATGGGTTCGTAATACAGTATGGTATCAGATTTTCCCTGAGCGATTTGCTAATGGTGACAAATCCAATGACCCTAAAGAAACTTTAGCGTGGGGAAGTAAAAAGCCCACACCAGAAAATTTCTTTGGTGGTGATTTGCAAGGGATCATTGATCACTTAGATTACTTGAAGGAACTGGGGATCAATGGTTTATACCTGTGTCCGATTTTTACGGCACGTTCTAATCATAAATACGATACGATCGATTACTTTAACGTTGATCCTGCTTTTGGGGATAAAGAAACTTTAAAAGAACTGATCGATCAGGCACATGAATACGGGATGCACGTCATGTTAGACGCAGTTTTTAACCATATGGGTGATTTTTCTATGCAATGGAAAGATGTTCAGAAGTATGGTGAGAATTCGCGTTTTGCTAGCTGGTTCCATATTCACAGTTTTCCAGTGTCTTACGAAGAAACAGATAATTTTGAATTTGCCAAGAATTTGACTTATGACGTTTTCGCCAACACACCACATATGCCAAAAATCAATACTGCTGACCCTAAAGCACGGGAATACTTGCTGAATGTGGCCACTTATTGGATCGAACAATTTGATATTGATGCTTGGCGCTTAGATGTGGCCAACGAGATCGATCATGAATTTTGGCAAGATTTTTATGCTAGAACTCATGCCTTGAAAGAAGATTTTTACGTCTTAGGTGAAGTTTGGCATTCTGCTCAAGAATGGGTCGGACATAAAGAGTTTGATGCTGTCATGAACTATTCATATACAGAACCTATTATTGATCACTTTGTCAAAAAGGAACTAACAGTTAGCGAAATGACCGATATGTTGCAAAATCAATTGATGCTATACCGTGATCAAACAAATCAAGTTATGTTTAACGCGTTGGATACTCATGACACTGCACGAATTTTGACTTTATGTCGTGGCAATAAAGAGCTTGAAAAACAAGTTTTAGCCTTTATGTTTACGCAAATTGGTGCTCCATGTATCTATTATGGGACCGAAGTTGGTATGGACGGGGGACCAGATCCAGACTGTCGCAAGTGTATGGTTTGGGATGAAGAACAACAAGATAAAGAGATGTTGCAATTTGTTCATTCATTAGTAGATATGCGTCATCAGTATCCTCAACTATGGTCGAAGGGTAGTTTGAAATTTGAAAAAACTGCCGAGCAGTCAGACTTAATTGTACTAAAACGCGAATATCAGAATGTACAAGTCGTTGCAGTGTTTAATACAGGTACTCAACCACAAAGTGTCACAGTTACAGATAACGCTCGAGTAATTTCACAACAAAATATTACGAAAGACGGTCAAATCAACCCAGACGGCTTTTTAATAATTCGTAACAATTAAGGGATAAACCTGTTACCGGTAACATTATGAAATCGATTGCAGTAATATTTTCGGCGGTGCATAATTAACTATGGAAATAAAAAATAAAAGAGGAGTGTGTGTCATGCATTTATCTAAGTTAAAAAGATTTGGCTATGCTTTAGCTATTTTAGGATTGGGACTAACGTTGACAGCATGTGGCAAAAAAAGTTCCGAAAACGATAAGGTAACAATTTCTATTCTTCAAAGTAAAGTTGAGTCTAACAAAGCTTTGAAAAGTATAGCTAAAACCTATCAAAAGAAACATCCAAATGTTGAATTTAAAATTCAATCAATTGGAGGGGGAACAGATTATAACCCAGTTTTAAAAACTCGTATTTCTTCTGGTAATGCTCCAACTATTTTTAGTTTATTAGGACCTGCGGATGTAATTCAGTTTAAAAAATATGCTGCTGATCTAAATGGTACAAAATTAGCTAAACTTGCTAACAAAGGTACGTTAGATACAGTTACCGATGGTGGAAAGGTATATGGATACCCATATAATGTTGAAGGTTATGGATTTGTTTATAATAAAGAAGTTTTTGAAAAAGCAGGGATAAAACCTGAAGAATTAACCACTCCTGATAAATTTCAGGAAGCTGTAAAACAAATTGATTCTAAAAAGGATGAACTTGGACTTGATGCGGTATTTGCAACTCCTGGGAAGGAAGCTTGGGTTTTTTCCGATCACCTAGCAAACCTATATCTGGGACAAGAATTTAACGGTAATTCTCTAAAATTATATAAGTCTAAATCAATGAAGTTTACAGCAAATCAAGAAATGAAAGATATGCTAGATTTGGAAATGAAGTATTCTGTTAAGCCTGTTATGCAGGTCGATTATACTAGTCAAGTTAATAAAAACTTTTCAGAAAAGAAAGTAGCCATGGTACAGCAAGGAAATTGGATTTATTCAACAATTGAAGGAATAGATAAAGATTTTGCTAATAATGGTGTAGGTATGATGACAATTCCAGTGAAGGGGCAAGAAGGCAAATTACCTGTTGGAACTTCAAATTACTGGGCTATAAATAATAAAAAATCTGATAAAGAACAAAAAGCAGCTCAAGATTTCTTAACTTGGCTTTACACATCCAAAGAAGGAAAAGATTTAGTTGTAAATAAATTACACTATGTACCTGCATATAAAGGATATTCCGATTTTAAGATGCCTGATGCTCTTTCACAACAAGTGTTTAATGCATCGCAAAGCGGAAAAGTAATTGGTTGGTCATTCCCAGGTTATACAGGAACTCCATGGGATCAGAATACAATGCAACCTGCATTACAGAAGTATATGTCTGGAAAAGCTGATTGGGATCAAACAGTTAAAACTGCTACTGATGGCTGGAAAAAACAGCAGGCGGAAAATTAATCAAATATAAAACAAGATAGCAATTATTTTATGATTGCTATCTTGTAGGTTATAAGGGTAATTATTGATACTTTTTAAAGGGTGAATTTCTAATGAAAAATAAAAGTACTTCTTTTTGGTTATTTCTTGCACCAACTTTGATGGCCTTACTTTTGGTAGTGTTTATACCTGCCTTAGTTGGACTGTTTTATTCCTTTACTAATTGGGATGGATTGTCATTTACCAATTTTGTTGGATGGAATAACTATTTGTCTTTAATGTCAGATAAAGACTTTATTTCAGCGTTTTGGTTTACTGTTAAATTTGTAGTTGTTACTGTTATTCTATTAAATGTCATTGGGTTGGGATTAGCACTGCTAGTTACCCAGAAATTTAAAGGAAATAACTTTTTGAAAACGGTATTTTTTATGCCAAACCTGATTGGTGGATTAATTCTAGGGTTTATCTGGCAATTTATTTTTACTGAGGTTTTTCCTGCATTAGCAAACAATCTTGGACTTAATTTTCTAAACGGATGGTTAACAAACCAAGCAACTGGTTTTTGGGGGTTGGTAATTGTAACTGTTTGGCAAATGGGTGGGTATATTATGATCATTTATATAGCATACTTACAAAATATACCTGATGAAATCATAGAAGCAGCTAAAATTGATGGGGCAAGTGCTTGGCAAAGGTTTGTTAATATTACATTTCCTATGATTGCACCCGCTTTCACTGTTTGTATGTTTTTGACGCTCTCAAATGGATTCAAGATTTATGATCAAAACCTGTCTTTGACAAACGGTGGTCCTTATAAATCAACTCAGATGTTAGCACTGAATATTGTTAATACTGCTTATACAGAAAATGATTTTGCAAGGGCTGAAGCTAAAGCCATAATTTTCTTCATTATTGTTGCAAGCATCGCGCTGATTCAAGTTTATTATAATAAAAAGAAAGAAGTTGATTTGTAATGAAAAAAGGTAAATTATCAATTGTTATTTTGGGTATTTTACTCGCTGTTTTATGGCTTTTTCCTTTTTATTTATTACTAACGAACTCTTTTAAAACTCCAAAGGGAATTTTTAATTCTGTTTTGAGTTTACCAGATAAGTTCTTCACAATTTCTAATTATCCCGAAGCCTATGAAGCGTTAAATTTTTTGAGCTCGTTCCTTCATTCGCTGATCATTACTGTAATTAGTGTTATTTTGTTAGTTTTTTGTTCGGCAATGGCTGCATATGCCCTACAAAGAAATCATAGCCGTTTAAGTTCGTCAATATTACTTCTGTTTATTTCGGCTATGATTATTCCCTTCCAATCTGTAATGATTCCGATGACTGCTTTGTTTGGAAAAGTACAGGCACTAAATATGTGGGGGCTAATTTTTATGTACCTAGGTTTTAATGCGAGCTTATCAATTTTTCTATTTCAGGGTAGTATTGGCAGTATTTCAGAATCATTAGATGAATCTGCAGCAATGGAGGGAGCAAATCATTGGCAAATCTTTAGAAAAATTATTTTTCCAATGTTGACTCCGATGTCTGTTACTGTGGCGGTTTTAAACATTGTGACGATTTGGAATGATTATTTGCTGCCATCATTAGTACTTCCAGAGGAACAGTATACAATTCCTTTACAAATGTTTATGTTCTTCGGACAATTTACAAAGCAGTGGCATTTAGCAATGGCAGGCTTAACTTTGGCAATTATTCCGGTAATTATTTTCTATATGTTTAGTCAGAAGTATATTATTAAAGGGATGACCGAAGGAGCAGTTAAATAAGAGGGTATGATTTTGACATATGAGTAATTCAAAAAGTAAGTATGGGCGCGTATTGTATAAACTGGGTAATGGTTTAGCTTCCTTAGTATCGACAAATGTTGCTTGGTTAATAATCTGTATCCCGGCATTTATATTTGCGATAGTTTCATTTAGTTCATCGGATTTTATGTTACAACCAATGAATTTGATCCTATTGGCACTTTTATTTTCCGTTTTTGTTATACCTGCATATTCAGCAGTTTTTCAAATTTTAATAGAAAGGTCGTCTACTAAAGAAGGTTGGTTGTTTAAAAAAACAGTTAAACAATTTTTTGACAATCTGAAGAAGATTAAACCCAATTTCTTTTTTGGGATTTTTCTAACTTTTGAAATAGTAATGATTTTGGTCAATAAAAATAACGTCGCACTAACAACTTTTCTAATAACTATAGGTATTGTTATTTTAGGAATTTTATTTGTGTATAGTGTAAGCTGTTCGAATTATGTTAATAAAAACTGGCAACAAATTATGGTTGAACATCCATTTAAAATGATAGTCGAGGCAATATTGATAATATTAGCGCTCATGATAAATACTAATTTGTTTTTGTCTTTTTTCTTGCTACTGTTCAGTGCATCACTGCCAGGACTCGTTGGGATTTTTATGTTTAAAGATTGTATTGTAGATAGAAATTAAAAATACTTGAATATAATATTTCTTTCAATATTATTTGGGAAAAGGTGACTTTTATATTATGGTTGAGCTTAACTTAGAACACATTTATAAAAAATATGATAATGCTGATGATTATTCAGTAACTGATTTTAACTTGGATATCAAAGACCGTGAATTCATTGTTTTCGTTGGACCTTCTGGGTGTGGGAAATCTACGACTTTACGCATGATTGCAGGTTTAGAAGACATTACAAAGGGAGACTTAAAAATTGATGGTAAAATCGTCAATGATGAAGCCCCTAAGGACAGAGATATTGCTATGGTATTTCAAAACTATGCGTTATATCCTCACATGACAGTTTACGATAATATGGCTTTTGGATTAAAGTTACGCAAATATTCAAAAGAAAAAATCGATAAACAAGTTCATCATGCAGCGGACATTTTAGGGCTAGAAGAATATTTAGACCGGAAACCAGCCGCTTTATCAGGTGGACAACGTCAGCGTGTTGCTTTAGGGCGTGCAATTGTCCGGGATGCTCCAATTTTCTTGATGGATGAGCCACTTTCAAACTTGGATGCCAAATTACGTGTGGCGATGCGGGCTCAAATCGCTAAATTACATCAAGACTTAGAAACAACAACGATTTATGTTACACATGATCAGACAGAGGCAATGACGATGGCGGATCGAATCGTGGTTATGAAAGACGGTGAAGTTCAACAAATTGGTACTCCACAGGAAGTTTATGACTCACCAACGAATGTCTTTGTGGGTGGTTTTATTGGAGCACCCGCAATGAACTTTTTCAATGTTACTTTAGATGGTGAATATATTTTTGACGAGGGCAAAAACTTTAGCTTAAAAGTTCCGGAGGGTTGCTTAAAAGTCTTACGTGATAAAGGGTATGATAAGCAAAAATTAGTCTTTGGGATCCGTCCTGAAGATATGCATACTGAACAAGCCTTTATTGAAACTTTCCCTGAATCACTTGTCAAAGCAACTGTATCAGTTTCTGAATTATTGGGGGCTGAGTCACAATTGTACAGTAAAGTTGGTGAAACAGAATTTGTCTGCAAGGTCGATGCACGTGATTTTGTTAAACCGGGTTCAGAAGTTACGATGGGTGTCGACTTGAACAAAGCACACTTCTTTGATCCAGAATCAGAAAAAGCAGTGTATTAATAAAAAATAGGAAGTCAGCTATTAATTTGGACAAAGAATTAGTTATCATAGTCCAGTTAATATGGTTGGCTTTTTAAATTGGTTATGTTATTGACAAGCTCAACTATAAACTGACACTAATGAATTTGATTAAAAACATAGGATTCGAAAAAATTACGTAAATGGATTAAAATAGAACTGTAAAAAGGTTTATGTAATGAAAGGGGATACTATGATGACAAAAACTGCTGCAGTTATGATCGCAGACGGCTGTGAAGAAGTTGAGGCTTTAAGCCCGGTCGATGTTATTCGTCGGTTAGGTGGGAAAGCGGATATGGTCGGATTAGACAAATTAAAGATCACAAGCGCACACCAAGTAACGTTGACTTGTGACAAAGTTTTAGACGATAGTTTACTTGACTATGATATAGTAATTTTCCCTGGCGGAACAACTGGAGCTAAAAACTTACGAGACAACGATCAGTTAATGGAACTAATGCAAAAACGTGCACAACAAAGCAAGTGGAATGCGGCAATGTGTGCTGCACCAACTGCCTTTTCACGTTATGGGTTGTTGGATGGAACGCACTACACGGTTTTTCCAGGTATGGAAGGACAGATCCAAGATGAAGCCAAGGATGCCACACACACTGACAATATCGTAGAGATCGACAAGGATGCACATATTTTGACGAGTCGTGGACCAGCTACTGCTTTTGCATATAGCTATGCGATCGCTGAAACTTTGGGGTATGATACGACAGATGTACGTGAAGCAATGCAGTATAATTATTTGACCGACAACATTCAGTAAAAATTTGGTGAGAAGCTATTACTAACTAAAAGGTTGGGGGCGTTCCAAATGAACAAGACGATCCTTAAAGTAACTGTTGCTGTTTTAGCTTTAACATTGACGGGTTGCGGTGCTCAATCGCAAGATCAAGCTTCAAGTAGTTCTTCTACTAGTGTGAAAACTGAGAAGAAACAAGAGCAAAAGCAAGATAAAAAACAAAGTGCTAAGTCTAGTTCTCAAAAAGATCCACAAAAAGAAACGAGTTCGCAAACAAGTGGAAATATGGCCAGCTCACAAAGTTCTAGCAATAGTAATAGCCGACCGGTACCAAATAATGAATCAAGGTTGTCTAGATTAAACGCAGATCTAAATCGAACTTTAGGCCATGTTGTTTTACCACAAAATGATGGTCTAGGTCAGGGTAGCTCTCAGTTAAATATTCGTTTTACTGGGGACAGTAACAACTATACTGTCTATTACAGTGTCGGTAATAAAGCACGTCCATTGAATGACCCAGCAATTAGAAATGAAGCACCTTATGCTACTTTATCGAAGAAAACGTACGGTTCATTTGCGGCGGCTAAAGCAGCGGTTGATTACCGTTCAGGTGATGGCAATCAAGGTTTGCCAACGGTCAATTTAGGTCATGATATTACCGGGACGATCGATTCAGGTGCAGGGAATCGTTATTTACACTGGAATGAAGGACAGTGGTCGCTAGTTGTACATGCGGCTGCAGTCAATGGAGAAGATCCACAATTGCTGGCTAAACAGATTGTAGAACTGCTAGAAAACTCATATTTACCCGCACCTAATTCGGTCGCGGCTGGTGAGTTTGAGGTCAACGGTAATAACAAGTTGACTTGGCAAGATGGAAAAACTGTTTATTCATTAGAAGGAAAAAGTGTGCAAACGATAATCGCAATGACAGCTAGTACCAGTTAAAATTTATTAAGGGAAGGCAAGCTGGGACATAACTAGCTGTGCGATCCTAAAAGGGCTGTTGATCTATCTCATTAAATGAGTTAAATCGACGGCCCTTAAACTTTTTCCAAAAGATTGAAGCCTTACTGTAGTCGCGAAGTAAGTTATAAGTAATGTTATTGATTTAGAAGGGCGCATTTTTGGCGTATATTTGATAGAATAAATATGTATGTAACTTGAAAAAGTTATCATAATAAGAATTATAAAGGAGAAGCGAAATGGATAAAATTATTTCTTCATGTACAACGATCCTTGCTGGTAAAAAAGCAACGATCGATGGTTCTACTTTAGTGGCTCGGACTGAAGATCACAGTGATGACGCAGAACCACAAAAGTTTATCGTGGTTGAACCTAAGGATCAGCCAAAGCATTATTCTTCTAAACTTTCGAAGTTTGAGATCGACTTGCCTGATGACCCATTACGGTATACAGCAACCCCTGATTCAGATAATTCACATGGTATCTGGGCAGGTGCTGGTATCAATAGTGAAAATATCGCAATGTCAGCAACTGAAACGATCACAACTAATTCGCGGATCTTAGCGATCGATCCTTTAGTTAAAGATGGTTTTGGTGAAGAAGATATGCCAACGTTAGTTTTGCCATATATTCATTCTGCCCGTGAAGGCGTACAAAGAATGGGCGAACTTTTGACTCAATATGGAACATATGAATCAAATGGGATGGCATTTTCTGATAAAGATGAAGTTTGGTACTTGGAAACTTACGGTGGTCATCATTGGGCTGCAATTCGTATTCCTGACGATGCTTATGTAGTTGCTCCTAACCGTTTGAACATTGATAGCTTTGATTTTGGTTCTCCAGATGCAATGTATTCTGAAGACCTTGAACAATTGATCAATGATAATTTCTTGAATCCAGATGAAGAAGGTTACAACTTCCGTCATATCTTTGGTTCAGCTACTGTTAAGGATACTCGTTACAATGATCCGCGTGCATGGTATATTCAATCATACTTTACACCAAGCGTTGAACAAGATCCGCAAGACCAAGACTTGCCATTTGTGTGCCATGCTGACCGTAAGCTAGCTATCGAAGATTTAAAGTGGGCAATGAGTTCTCATTACCAAAATACTGTTTTTGACCGTTATGGTGAAGGTGAATTGGAAGATAAGACACTTTTCCGTCCTGTTGGTATCAACCGTAATGAAGAAAGTCATATCTTACAAATCAGAAACAATGTGCCTGAAGAAGTCGCAGCCATTCACTGGTTAGGTTTTGGACCAAACACATTTAACTCATTTGTACCATTCTTTATCAATATCACAGATACACCTGCATCATTTAAGGATGCAACTGCTGAATATGATCCGAATACAGCATACTGGTTATCACGGACTTTGGGAACCTTTGGTGATACAGACTTCTCATTGTACAGTGATATGGAAGCTGACTTTGAACAAACAACGATGGCACAATGCCGTGCGATCGTGGCACGTGTTGACAAAGAAGCTAAAGATTCAAAAGATATTGATGAATTATCAACGAAAGCTAACCAAGAAATGGCTGACATCTATATCAAAGAAAGCAAGAAATTGCTGGGTAAGATGGTCAACACAGGTTCAGCACGTATGAAATTGAAATTCTCATTATTGGACTAAAAAGTACGGGCCAGTAAATTTAATTTGAGTAATTAAATTTTTATGACCGAGCTAATTTAAGTTATTTCTAAGGGCATGTTCCAAAAAGGGACATGTCTTTTTTTCTGCACTCTAAGTGTTATGATAAAAGTGGAGAGAGATTTAAACAAAAAAAGGAGGCCTGTATTTTGACAAAATCAATTTCAGTTGAAAAATCACGCGAATTAGATCAAAAAACTATCAATGAGGTCGGTATCCCATCGATGGTCCTAATGGAACGTGCCGCCTTAAAGATCTATGAAGATCTCTTAGCAAATGATCAGCTTGACCTGACTAAGGTTTTAGTGATCGCAGGTACAGGTAATAATGGTGGCGATGCTTTAGCTGTTGCCCGTTTGTTAGAAACACACGGTATCGATACCAGTATTTTATTAGTTGGTGAGCCTAAGCATCGTAGTGAACAGATGGAAAAACAATTACAAATCTGTGACTACTATCAGATCAAACATGTATTTTTGAATGAAAATCTTAGTGAATATACTACGATTGTAGAGGGTTTATTTGGAAGTGGACTTTCACGAAATGTTGCTGGTGATTTCGCCACAGTGATCGACCACATAAATGCTTCGGGGGTAAATACCCACGCAATTGATATTCCTTCCGGACTAAATGGTGATACTGGTCAGGTAATGGGAACAGCCATTAAGGCAACCAGTACATCAACTTTAGCATATGTTAAAAACGGGATGATCAAGCCTGAAGCCAAAGATTATACTGGACAAATCTTTATTGATGATATCGGCATTTATCTGAATGACCAATATGAGGAATAACAAAATTAGCTAATAAAATTTTCGAAAGCGAGACAAAAGATGCTTTGGAACACATTTAAAGGCGAGAGTGAGACAAAAGATGCTTTGAAGCCGATTTGTAACGATTATTGCGCTATTTTGGGTCGTAGCGAAGCGCAGAACCAGAATAACGCAAGCGTTGTTACAGTAAGGCTTCAATCTTTTGGAACACATTTAAGGGCCGTCGATTTATCCCATTTTTACATGGGTTAAATCGATGGCCCTTTTAGGATTGGACAGCTAGTTTTGTCCCAGTCTCTTCTTTTGCTAAAAATAATCAAATTATTGCTTGTAATTTTTATAGCATAAACGCGTTTCAAAAGTCTGAATCCTCAATGTAATGTCATTTACGCCATTCCTGTCCTGCGCTTTGCTACGGCCAAAAATGGCGTAAACGACGTTACATATCGGCTTCAAAACGACTTTTGTCCCGCTCTCTTTTTTTAAATCACACAGTTCTTTGAAAAAGCTTAGCGCAAAATAATGTTTAACTACAAAAATGTAACGTATTATTA
>DXAP01000002.1 GCA_019116985.1 Candidatus Ligilactobacillus excrementavium
TTTAATGGGGATGAAAAGCATACGTCAAAATTAACAGTAGCTAGTGTTTTTCCTAACCGATAAGCTTCTCTTTGCCCTGCATCTGTTAAGATTGGGTCGACGCCACCTCCGTTGAAAGTGTGGTTTTGATTGTTAATAGTAGTACCGTGTCGGACGAAATAAAAACGCATGTCTAAGACCTTTCTTTCTAGGATCATTGTAATTTGCTTTCATTATAACATTATCAAATGATTTTACTCGTGAATTTACTATAGTATAATATTGCTAACAATGATGGGAGTTGAACTTATGGTTGAAAGAGAAATTCAAATCAGAGAATTAACACGCCAAGATGATCCTTTGATCAAGGAGATCGTTCAAAGTGTCTTAAAAGAATACCATGACGATTTGCCAGGGACAGCTTACTATGATCCAGAATTAGGTGAGCTGTCTAAATATTATGCCGCTCCAAGTAGAAAGTATTGGGTGGTAACTATTAATGATCAAGTGGTTGGCGGTTGTGGTGTGGCAGAGTTTGATGATCTGGGGACAGCTGAAGTTCAAAAATTATATCTCTTGCCGCAAACCCGCGGCTTAGGAATTGGAAAAAGACTTGTGCAGTTATCTGAAACTACAGCGCGTGAGTTAGGTTATTCTTCCTTATATATCGAAACTTTGTCTAATATGTCAGAAGCTTTAGGTTTGTATGAACATTTAGGGTTTGTAAAACTATCTCATTCTAAAAGTGGGACGCAACATAATGCCTGTGATGTTTGGTTAGAAAAGAAAATATAGAATCTCCCTCTACACAAAGTAAGCGTTTTTCTTTAGAATGAAAGGAGGGTGTTTCAAGAAAGGAACGAAAAAATGATAGAGATCGCTTCAACCACGGATAGTGAATTTACGGATGTCTTGTTAACAAGTTATGTCTCCTTGTTAGAAAATAATCCTGCTGAAGAATTTAGGTTCAATATTATTGATGATGAACTAACAGATACTGATAAAAAGCGCTTGGGTTCTTTAAAGCACATTTATCCTAATTGTCAGGGAGTTATTTTTTTAGGTAATGATTTTGCAGGAGCATATCATGGGGCCAATGTTGTGTCACCCCGATCATTGATTAAAGAAAACACTTATTACCGCTTTGAATTTCCTAAATTAGTTGACCGTCCACGCTTACTTTATTTGGACTGTGATATGATTTGTCGTGGAAAGATCAGTACTCTTTTTCACAGTGAGTTGCATGATAATATTATTGGTGCTGTTGAGTCACAAATGTACGTGGATCGGTTAGATATTTTAGGCGTGAAGCATCAGTTCCCGTTTTATTTTAATGCTGGTTTATTGTTGATCGATACCAAAAAATGGAACGAACATCAGATCACGGCTCAAGCTCAAAAGTATATGCGTGACCATAGTGATATTATTGCTTTTCAAGATCAAGATACCTTAAATGCTGTATTAGCTGACCAGTGGGAACCCTTGGATCCTAAATATAATGTGCAGTCACCGTTGATGCGACATGAAAAACAAAGTCTGGATCTTAAACAGCGACAAGCAGCTACAGTGGCGCTAAAAGACCCAACACTCATTCATTATACCGGATTTAGCAAACCTTGGATCACGCAAGGAGAGTATATCAGTCCATGGCGCGATGAGTATTATAAATATCAAAAAATTATGTTTGAAAAAGTTGGCCGAAGATAAAAAATAAGAGAGTGTGACAAAAGATGTTTTGAAGCCGGTTTGTAACCAGAATAACCCAATCGTCCTTACAGCAATGCTTCAATCTTTTGGAACACGTTTAAAAACAGAAAGCGGAGCATGGCGTTTAGAAGGTGAGCACTAATTGACTAGCCGGGTGTAATGCGTTTTTTGCATTAGAGCTGGCTAGTTAGTTAGGCACAACCTTCTGCCAGGCGAAACTCATTTAAGAGCCATCGATTTATATCCCATTAAATGGGTTAAATCGATGGCTCTTTTAGGATTGGACAGCTAGTTTTGTCCGCGCCCCTTCTTATTTTCTTAATATGATTTGTTGGGATTTTTACGTAAAGAAGTATACACCTTCTTGACGAAAAAATATAAAATCGGTGTCAAGATTGCTGTTGAGATCGAGTTGACGACAGTCGCCGGTAGACTGACAAAGGAAGCAATTAAGGCGGCTTTTAAAAATGAACCGGCCATTAAGGCTTCAACTAATGAAACACAGTAAGTAGTAAAGATTTTAGTGATACCAGTGACGATCGCAATAATAATGATATTCTTTTTAGTATCCTGGTAGTTAAATGCTTTAAGCATACCTGTGATCACGAAAGCTACGACTACGACTTCGAGCATTGTTAGCCAAGAAGTAGCGGCATAGCCATTTAAAATATCAAAGCCCCCTAAGCCGATGATACCGGCTAACATGCCGTTTCTTAAACCTAAAAATAAAATTGCGACTGCAGTCAAGGTGTTACCAAAATGGATAAAAGGTCGACCGACTAGTGCGGGGATCGGGATACGTAAGACCCAGATCCCGATATAAATAATTGCTGCAAATAAGCCAGTTAATATAATGGCACGTAAAGAATTTTTATTGTCTTTTATCATGTTTTCCTCCTTGTGTTATGTGATTTAAAAAATTGGGTAGTGCAACTGAATAATTGAGCCCGATCCGAGCATCGATCTCGGGGCTCTTTTGCCGTTGTAAAATTGCCGTTTGTAATAGGTCCATCGCTGCACTGCAAGCTTTTTTTTCAGATAAACCATACATCAGGCCCGTAAAAAGCGCAGCTGCAAAGATATCACCTGTACCGAAATAACTGGTTGGAAAACGGGGACGAGTCTCGGTCCAAATTTGCTTGTCGCTATTACCTACGACTGCAATTTGTTGGTCAGTTAACGCGATCCCCGTGATCAAAATAGTGGGGATCTGGTATTGCTCATGTAATTTGACTAGAGCAGTTTTGGCAGCCGCGATCCCGCCAGTGATCAAATCTGGCTCGTCTAGTAAGAAAGCCGCTTCTGTTAAATTAGGTGTTAAAATTTGTGCCTGTGAAACTATTTTTTTCATTGCTGTGACGTATGTTTCATCGAATCCAGAATAAAGTTGCCCGTTATCACCCATGACTGGGTCGATCAAAACTAAGGCATTAGTTTTCAACAATGACGACAAATTTTTGTGCAAATACTGCAGTGGTCCAAGGCCTAAATAACCCAAGTATGCTCCGTCAAAATGCAGCCCAAGTTTTTGCCAATGCGCAACGATAGCGGTCATTTCTTGGGTCAAGTCTAAGTATGTATTATCTTTAAAACCACCAGTATGTGTTGATAATAAGGCGGTGGGTAAAACACTGACATTTGCCCCACTACTGCTTAAAAGTGGTAAAGCAGTTTGCAGTGAGACTTGGCCGTAACACGATAGATCTTGGCTAACTAAGATGTTTTTTTGCAAAAATTGTCCCCCCTCTTAGACATTAATTTCATTTTACCCTTGAGTATAGCACCTTTCGCTAGGAAAAGAGAAGAAAAGATGCGCTCTTAATATGTAGGAAACAGAAAAAATAAAACAGGCGTTAGGGTATTGCACCTTGCTTTTTTAAAGCAACTAAGATCTCTAATATTTGGAATAATGTTAGGACTGGTTTATAATACAATGGAGTGACGCTTTAAGTAACTATTTTTTAGGGGGTAAAAGCGTTATTACCTGTAAGTATTCGAAAGTAAAAAAGAGTGGTGAAAGAACTCACCAAGGAGGACTTTTGACATGAAAAAAATTTTAGTGGTAGATGACGAAAAGCCGATCTCTGATATCATTAAATTTAATTTGAATAAAGAAGGCTACGATGTCTATGTAGCCTATGACGGTGAAGATGCAATCAAGCAAGTTGAAGAAGTAGATCCTGATCTGATCATTTTAGATTTGATGTTGCCTAAGATCGATGGCCTAGAAGTCGCTCGAGAGATCCGTAAGACACATGAAATGCCGATCATCATGGTAACAGCCAAAGACACTGAGATCGATAAAGTCTTAGGCCTTGAAATGGGTGCCGATGATTATGTTACTAAACCGTTTTCTAATCGTGAATTAGTTGCGCGTGTTAAGGCTAACTTACGTCGGCAAAATACTGTGGCACAGGCTACGCAAAACGAAGAAAAAGAAGAAAACAGCGACATTGTGATCGGGGATCTGACGATCCATCCAGATTCATACACAGTTTCACGTCACGGCGAGAAAATCGAATTAACTCACCGTGAATTTGAACTCTTGAACTATTTGGCAAAACATATGGGTCAAGTTATGACCCGGGAACATTTGTTGCAGACTGTTTGGGGTTATGACTATTTTGGTGATGTCAGGACTGTTGATGTGACGATGCGTCGTTTGCGTGAAAAGGTCGAGGATAATCCCAGTCGTCCGGTGTGGTTAGTAACTCGTCGTGGCGTGGGCTATTACTTGAGGAATCCAGAAACAGATTAAATTTTAGCTCAAGGGTCAGTCAGTTACAGGTTGATCGAATCTGAGCATGTTTTGAGCGCTGGCAGTAGAAATACAGCTGGCGTTTTCTATTTTTACCGGTTAGATATATATTATAGGAGAGAAAAGTGAAAAAAAGATTACGTTTTTTTCAATCCATTCATTTTAAAATAGCTTTAGTGTTTGTGTTATTACTGTTACTAGCGTTTCAAATCGTTGGAGCAGTCTTTGTACAACGGCTAAAGAGCGAAAATTTAAAGGCTTTCAAACAAAGAGTTGAGTTAACGCCTTATGTTAATAATTCGCTGATCAAAAGCCTTAGCACAGCAGATTCTGATAAAGCTGATCGTCAGATCAATAACGCTTTGACGGGAAACAATAATCAAAATATTGCTGATGTCCAAGTGGTAGATGCCAAGGGAAATATTCGGGGTGAAACAAGTGCTAATGGACACGCGATCGTAGGACAAAAAACAACAGATAGTCGTGTTAAGCGTGTACTGTATTCCGGTCGTTCTTTTAGTGAAACCACTTATAATCGTGCTGATGAAACGCATTACTATGTTTCGATCACGCCGTTATTTAGCTCAGGGGGCAATAATAACACGCTAGTCGGTGCGGTTTATTTGCGGGCTGACTTGGAGTCAGTTTATGATTCGATCGATGGGGTCACGTTGATCTTTGCGACAGCGGCGATCGTCGCGACAGTGATCGGGATGGGCTTAGCCATTTTGATCTCGCGAGCGATCACGCGACCGATAGATGAAATGAAAAGGCAAACCGAAAAAATTGCGGATGGTAATTATTCTGGGCACGTGCATGTTTATGGTGATGATGAGTTGGGTGAATTGGCCCAAGCAGTTAATAACTTATCAGTGCGTGTGGAAGAATCTCGCGAGCAGTCTGAATCAGAACGAAGGCGACTTGATTCAGTGCTGACCCATATGTCAGATGGTGTCTTGGCGACTGACCGTCGAGGTAATATCACGATTATCAACGATATGGCCGCACAGTTTTTGGATGTTTCCTCAGCTGATAAAGTTAAGGGTAGGTCTATCTTAGATGTGCTAGGTATCCGCGAAGATTATACCTTAAGAGATCTGTTGGAAAACAAAGACACGATCTATCTAGACATGTCTGATCAAGGTCGTGACCAAGTTTTAAATGCTTATTTTTCTTTGATCCAGCGTGAATCTGGGTTTATTTCTGGTTTAGTTTGTGTGTTACATGATATTACGGAACAACAAAAAATCGATCATGACCGTAAGCAATTCGTTTCTAATGTGTCACATGAGTTAAGGACACCGTTGACTAGTTTGCGCTCTTACATTGAGGCTTTAAATGATGGCGCCTGGAAAGATCCTGAAGTGGCACCTTCATTTTTGAAAGTGACTCAAGACGAAACTGATCGTATGATCCGTATGATCAATGATCTTTTGAGTCTCTCACGAATGGATTCTGGTACTGCTAAACTTGATTTAGAATTAGTTAACTTGAATGAGTTATACACTTATATTTTGGACCGATTTGATATGATGATCAAAAATGATTCGAATGATGATAAAGAAAAACAGGTTAAAAATTATTCGATCAAACGTGAGTTTACGCAACGTGATCTGTGGGTCGAGGTCGATCCGGATAAATTTATTCAGGTGATCGATAATATTATGAATAATGCGATCAAGTACTCGCCCGATGGTGGCGTGATCACTTGTCGTTTAGTTGAAACACATGAACACGTCTTATTGAGTATTACAGACCAAGGATTGGGTATTCCGAAAAAAGATGTTGGCCGGATCTTTAATCGCTTCTTCCGGGTCGATAAAGCACGTTCTAGGGCGCAAGGCGGCACAGGCTTAGGTTTAGCCATTTCACGTGAAGTGATCGAGATGCATAATGGCCGGATCTGGGTCGAATCAGTTGAAGGCAAAGGTTCTACTTTCTATATTACTTTGCCATATGAAGAATACAAAGAGGAGGATCTGTGGAATGAAGATCAAGGATAATGTTCTTCATTATGCTTTAGGGATCGCAGTTGTTTTGAGTGTGTGCTTGACCGCAGTCCTGTGGGTCAATCCAACGTATTTGCAAAATAATAATAAAAACAGTCAAAGCACAGAAAAGAAAAATACTGCGTCTGAAGATGCTTCTAAGACAAGCATGGAGGATGTCTATCAACCAACAAGTATTATTTATAACAAAAATGGGCAAAGTTTTCGGCAATCAAGTTCTAAACTTGATTTGATCGAAAGTGCCCGGCAAGACTTCAAGACTTGGGACATTGAATCGATCGGTAGTGTTAAAAAGTTATCTGCAAAGCGTTATGAAGATCTTTTAAAACGTGAACAAATGGTTCTCATGGGTTTTCCAGATGATGTCGCTCCGGCTCAACTGAAAGAATTAGTGAAAAATCCTCCAAAAATATTACGAGGAAAGAAATTTGATCGGATCGGGATCGATTTGTCAAAACGCCCACGGATCTATCTATTAAATGATCGTAACTATCAGGCCACTCGTTTGGTATTGAAAAAGGGTAAATATCATAACTTGCAAAAAATCGTCTCTTCAAATCAAGTCGAGCAAACCCCTGTTGAATTGAAACGTATGAACAGCAAGTATGTGAGCTTTTATTCATCTAAAGTGAGAATACACCAGTA
>DXAP01000020.1 GCA_019116985.1 Candidatus Ligilactobacillus excrementavium
AAAACATGGCATCACCGGTGGAAGTATGCCCCGGAGGGGCGGAAAATAATCAAAATTTCCCTTGACAAATGGGGAAGAAGTGGGTATAATAATGCTTGCCCATCACGAGGAAACCCACATGGCGGCATAGCTCAGTTGGTAGAGCATTCGGTTCATACCCGGAGTGTCATCTGTTCGAGTCAGATTGCCGCTACCATTCGGCCCGTTGGTCAAGCGGTTAAGACACCGCCCTTTCACGGCGGTAACATGGGTTCAAATCCCGTACGGGTCACTTTTATTTTAATATTATCGCGGGATAGAGCAGTCTGGTAGCTCGTCGGGCTCATAACCCGGAGGTCGTAGGTTCAAATCCTTCTCCCGCAATTTTTTTGGTCCTATGGTGTAGGGGTTTATCACGCCTGCCTGTCACGCAGGAGATCGCCGGTTCAAATCCGGCTAGGACCGTTGTGACGATAAATTTAGCCGTTCCTTTTGGGGGACGGTTTTTTAGTACAAAAATATTTTGTCGGGTCTAGCAAGCGATGCTGACAGAAATCCTTATCTATCAATGCCAAACCAAATGTGCTAGAACTTTTATTTTAGCCGAATCGACTCTTAACCAGAATAGCTGACCGAAGTAAAAGGCTTGTTAGTGCTAAATTATTGAACCATGTTCCAGGAAGTTAGCTTAGTTATGGACCGTTATAATAGTATACGTTACAATTTTTTTATGTTAGAATTATAGCGTTACAACTCATTCCCGAAAGGATTCATATTTGATGAAGATGCCTTGTAACCAATTATTAAATAGATAGTGGGGGAATTACATTGTCAGAAAGACATTTATTTACTTCAGAATCAGTTTCTGAAGGACATCCGGATAAGATAGCCGATCAGATCAGTGATGGTATTTTAGATGCGATGCTAGAGCAAGATCCAAATGCCCGTGTAGCTGTTGAAACGACAGTAACAACGGGACTGGTAGTAGTAGTTGGTGAAGTATCGACTTCCGCTTACGTTGATATTCAAAAAGTTGCACGTCAAACGATCAAAGATATCGGCTATACTGATAATAAATTTGGTTTTGATGGCGACAATTGTGCGGTCATGACTGCAATCGATGAACAGTCACCTGATATTGCTCAAGGGGTAGACGAATCACTTGAAACTAAAGAAGGTAATTTGGATGACCTTGATAAGATCGGTGCGGGCGATCAAGGGATGATGTTTGGCTATGCTAATAATGAAACAGCTGAACTGATGCCATTGCCGATCACCTTAAGTCATAAGTTGATGCGTAAGATCGCAGAAGTGCGCAAGTCTGGTGAGTTGCAATATTTGGGCCCAGATGCAAAAGCACAAGTGACCGTTGAATACGATGACCACAATCAACCATATCGTGTTGATACGGTAGTTGTTTCAACTCAACATAAAGAATCAGCTACTTTAGACCAGATCCGTCAAGATATAATAGATCATGTCATTACAAAAGTTATCCCAGCAGACCTGTTGGATGAAAACACTAAATATTTTGTGAACCCAACTGGTCGTTTTGTGATCGGTGGACCACAAGGTGATGCTGGTTTGACGGGACGAAAGATCATCGTAGATACATACGGTGGTTATGCACATCACGGTGGTGGTGCTTTTTCCGGTAAGGACGCTACGAAAGTTGATCGTTCGGCAAGTTATGCCGCAAGATACATCGCTAAAAATGTAGTAGCTGCTGGTTTAGCAAATGAAATTGAAGTTCAGTTAGCCTATGCTATCGGTGTAGCTCAACCTGTATCAGTTTCAGTGAATACATTTGATACTGGTAAGGTTAATAACCAAGCTTTGATCGATGCGATCCGTAAAGTTTTTGATCTGCGTCCGGAAGGTATTATTCGCATGTTGGACCTACGTCGACCAATTTATAAGCAAACAGCTGCTTATGGTCATTTTGGACGGACAGATATCGACTTGCCATGGGAACATACAGATAAGGTCGATGCACTAAAAGCTGAATTAAAATAAAAATTGTAAATAATAACAAACAACTCATTAAAGTGGGTTGTTTGTTTTATTGCGAAAAACGTTTTTAGTGCATTTCTATCTGGGTCAATGATATAATTATATTAGGCAAAATTTTTTTATAGGGATTTTTTTGAATGCACGAGCATAGTGTATTTGACAAATAAGTCAAAGGTTTATTGTTGAAAAGATCGTGCTGTTTTTAGGGGGTATATCTTTGAAAAAGAGAAAAGAGAGAATCGAGCAAGAGAAAGCTTTACAATTAACTGAAAATTTTAAATCGGTTAAAAAAGCTACTACATATATTGGAACAACTGTACTGATGGGGACGGCTGGTATCGGCTTAAGTAAAACTAAGGCGATGGCTGATACTACTGTTCAGGTAGCTAATGGCCAAAAAAATGGGCAAAATGATCAGTCCCAAGAGACTGTTAATAATCAGATAACTGCACAGTCTGATCAGACTGATGCAGGTCAAGGTAATGCTCAAAATACAACCACAACTGAAAATAATGAGACGATTGTGGAAAATAATAATGAGCAGACTACAACAACTCAGGACCCACAACAAAAGGCTGTTACAGGTCAACAAGATCAAAATGAAGAACCACAAGAAGCTGTTCCTTCCAAGGAAGCACCTGTTATTTCGGGTAATACCAACAGTTTGTTACGCGGTTCCGTAACGACTTATCAAGCCCCACAGTCTTTTATTGCCCAAATCGCTCCATCTGCTGTGCAGATCGCTAAACAACGTGGTTTGTATGCGTCAATGATGATCGCGCAGGCTAGCTTGGAAAGTGGCTGGGGCAGTAGTCAATTAAGCACCCAAGCTTTTAATTTATTTGGGGTAAAGTGGAACGGTTCGGGTGCCTTTGTACAAATGCCGACTAACGAGCATTATCAAGGGTCAAATCATCGGGTCACAGCCAAATTCCAGAAATACGGCAGTTATGGCGAAAGTATGAATAACTACGCTACTATGATCCTTAATCGTTTTCCAAATTCTACTCCGGGCAAGGCGGGTAGTGTTGAACAAGCAACTAAGAATCTCTCCCACGGTGTTTATGGGACCTATGCGACAGATCCTAATTATGCTGCAACGTTAATGCGTATCATTAACATGTATGGTTTAAAGCAATATGATAGCCAAGTTGGTAATAATGGCGGTAATACTTCGACCAACCTGCCAAATGCTAACTCTGGTCAGAATTCGCGTCCAGATCATACTAGCACGGGATCGAATACTTCGACTTCCAATAATGGAACCTATACGGTCAAAGCAGGCGATAATCTTTATCGGATCTCTTTGAAACATAATATGAGCGTGGCGAAGTTAAAAAGCTTGAATAACTTAAGCAATAATAATATTTATGTAGGGCAAAAGTTAAAAGTATCTGGTTCTACCACGAATAATAATAGTAAACCACAGCCATCCAAACCGTCGAAGCCAGCGAATCCATCTAAACCGTCCCAGACTTATACAGTCAAGGCAAAGGATAGTTTATGGTCGATCGCACAGAAAAATAAGACTTCAGTGGCTAATTTGCGCAAGTGGAATAATTTGAGATCTGATATTATTTATGTAGGACAAAAACTGAAGGTGACTGCTGGCTCAACTGCAAAGCAACCTAGCAACAATACTTCGCGTCCAAATCATTCTCAGCAAAAGCCAACTAATAACTCTAAGCCTAAGCAAACGAGTTATACCGTTAAAGCACATGATTCTTTGTGGTCGATCGCGCATTCTCACGGGTTGAGTGTATCTCAGGTCAAATCGATGAATAATTTATCTTCAGATCTGATCCGTGTCGGACAAAAGTTGAACTTGTCTAAAAAGCAGTCTGGTCAAACAAATGCAAACCAGTCTCGTCCAAATAACCACAAAAACAACGATTCGAACCAGACGACTAAACAGGGGAAATACACAGTTAAGTCGGGGGATTCACTGTGGTCGATCGCGCAAAGAAATAACATGTCAGTTTCATCTTTAAAATCACTGAACAAACTAAGCAGTGATATGATCATCGTTGGCCAAAAGTTACAGGTCAAGGGTAATGGTCAAAAGGGACAGACAAACAGCAGTAATAAGAATAAAGCAGCACACAAGCAAGCTAACGGGACCTATGTTGTGAAGAAAAACGACAGCTTATGGTCGATCGCTAACGCTCATAACATTACGATCGCTAAGTTGCGTTCGATGAACCACTTGACTGGTAGTGTGATTTATATTGGTCAGACCTTAAAAGTGGAGGGTCGCGCTTCAGTGAATGCTAACCATAAAAATACCAGTTCTGCTCCTAAAAAGAGTACGTATACGGTACAGGCTCATGATTCCTTATGGCGGATCGCTACTAGAAATAAGATGACGGTCAACCAGTTGAAGTCAATGAACCACTTAGTTTCTGACACGATCTATGTGGGACAAACATTAAAATTAAAATAGTATGAAGTTAGAAAGCTATTGCAATTAAAAATTCGTTTTGCTATAGTAATAGTTAATATTAACGTTGAGAAGGATCAGTAGAGTTAATAAACGATTCAGAGAGTACGTGGTTGGTGTGAACGTAACGTTTGTTGACTTGAACTCACCTTTGAGTTTCTTGTTGAATTTAGTAAGCAAGAACGGTATTTCCCGTTATGAAATCGAGTGTCGACACTTTGTCGAAATTTAGGTGGTACCGCGAGTAATTCGTCCTATACATTTCTTCTGCAAAAGGAGTATGTATAGGACTTTTTTATTTTGTTAATCAGGAAAGGAAGTATTTGATCAATGGCTTACGATCATAAACAAATTGAACAAAAATGGCAAAAATATTGGGATGAACAAAAGACTTTCAAAACAACTGAAGATCCTGATAAGAAAAAATATTATGCAATGGATATGTTTCCTTATCCATCAGGGCAAGGCCTACATGTCGGACATCCTGAAGGTTATACAGCAACAGATATTATTGCTCGTATGAAACGGATGCAAGGCTATAATGTGCTACATCCGATGGGCTGGGATGCTTTTGGTCTACCTGCCGAGCAATATGCGATCAATACAGGCCATTCGCCACGTGAATTTACGAAAACTAATGTTGATAATTTTAGACGTCAGATCAAGTCTTTAGGTCTTTCTTATGATTGGGACCGTGAGATCAATACTACTGATCCTAGCTATTACAAATGGACCCAGTGGATCTTTGAACAACTTTATAAAAAAGGTTTAGCTTATGAAGCTGAAGTACCAGTTAACTGGAGTCCAGATCTAGGGACAGTTGTCGCTAATGAAGAAGTGATCGATGGTAAAACTGAACGTGGCGGTTTTCCTGTCATTCACAAACCAATGCGTCAGTGGGTCTTAAAGATCACGGCTTACGCTGACCGTTTGATCGATGACTTAGATGACCTAGATTGGCCAGAAGCGATCAAGGAACAACAACGTAACTGGATCGGCCGTTCAGTTGGGGCTTCGATCCGTTTTAAAGTTTTAGACCAAGATGAGCAGATCGAAGTTTTCACAACTCGTCCCGATACGCTTTTTGGTGCAGCTTGCATGGTCTTAGCGCCTGAACATGAATTAGTTAAGAAATTAACGACACCGCAACAAAAGCAAGACGTTGAAAAATATGTCGACGAAGTTTCACACAAGTCTGACTTGGAACGGACGGACCTGGCCAAAAACAAGACTGGGGTCTTTACTGGTAGTTATGTGATCAACCCGGCTAACGGACAAAAAGTTCAGATCTGGATCGCTGATTATGTACTTGCTTCTTACGGGACAGGAGCAATTATGGTCGTGCCTGCACATGATCAACGTGATTATGAATTTGCGCAGAAGTTTGGCTTGCCGATCGTACCTGTAATTGAAGGCGGCGACGTAACTAAAGAAGCTTATGTTGGCGATGGCAAACACATTAACTCAGGTTTCTTGGATGGTTTGGGCAAACAAGAGGCGATCGATAAGATGATCGACTGGCTCAATGAAAAGAAAATTGGTGAAAAGAAAGTCAACTACCGTTTGCGTGACTGGTTGTTCTCCCGGCAAAGATATTGGGGTGAACCAATTCCTGTGATCCACTGGGAAGATGGGGAGACTACACTTGTCCCTGAAGATGAACTCCCATTACGTTTGCCAAAAGCTACCGATATCAAACCTTCAGGCACTGGTGAAAGTCCTCTAGCTAACCTGACAGACTGGGTCAATGTAGTTGATGAAAATGGTCGTAAAGGTAAGCGTGAAACTAATACGATGCCACAATGGGCTGGTAGTTCATGGTACTTCTTACGTTATGTAGATCCTACTAACCAGGAAGCTTTGGCTGATTATGACAAGTTAAAACAGTGGATGCCAGTTGATTTGTATGTTGGTGGTGCTGAACACGCTGTCTTACATCTCTTGTATGCACGTTTCTGGCACAAGTTCTTATATGACTTAGGCGTTGTTCCAACTAAGGAACCGTTCCATAAATTAGTTAACCAGGGTATGATCTTAGGTAACAACCACGAAAAAATGTCTAAATCTAAGGGTAACGTGGTCAATCCAGATGATATCGTTGAACAATATGGCGCAGATACCTTACGTTTGTATGAAATGTTCATGGGTCCATTGGATGCTTCGATCGCTTGGAGTGAAGATGGTTTAAATGGGGCATATAAGTTTATCAAGCGTGTCTGGAACTTGATCGTGGATGAAGAAAATGAATTACGCGATCGTGTCACGACCATCAATGACCATCAGTTAGACAAGAGTTATAACCAGACAGTCAAGCAAGTTACAGAAGACTTCGAAAAATTGCACTTTAATACCGCAATTTCATCTTTGATGGTCTTTATTAACGATGCTTACAAACAAGATTCTTTGCCGTTGGAATACATGGAAGGCTTTGTCAAAATGATGGCTCCGATCACACCACACATTGCTGAAGAATTATGGTCTAAGTTAGGGCATGTGGGTACGCTCACATATGCTTCGTGGCCAACTTATGAAGAAAGCAAGCTAGTTGATGATTCAGTCCAAATCGTAGTGCAAGTGAACGGTAAAGTGCGTCAACGTCTAGATATTGCACGTGACACATCACGTGATCAGATGCAAGAAATGGCCTTAGCTGATGAAAAAGTTAAAGAAGAGTTAGCCGATAAAGAGGTCAAAAAAGTGATTGCTGTACCTAACAAATTAGTTAACATTGTAGTTGGCAAATAATACAGACAAGCAGTTAAATATTGGTTTTTAAAAGAAGCACTCAAATGTGCTTCTTTTTTTTTAGGATCGCACAGCCAGTTATGTCCAAGTATCTTTTTATGGGTACTTATTACATGGGAAGAAGCACCTTGGAGTGGAGAAGCCCGATTTATGGTTAAACCTAAAATATGCTATATAAATTTTCTTGATTATTTCTAATGTTTGTTACAAACAATTGCCAAGTACAAACAACTTCTATAAAATAGTTGTGTATGTAAATTTCAGTTTCTTGGAGTAGTTAAACTACTATCCAAGAATAAGATAAATAACAAATGGAAAGCAGGTTTATTTTGATGAGCGAAAAAAAGGTCCAGTCAAGTGAAGAACAGCTCAAGCAAGCTGGATCTGAACCTACTGCTAAAGAAAAAATGTTGAAAGGATCTGCTTGGATGACTGCAGGCAGTATTTTTTCACGAATTTTAGGCGCAATTTATATTATCCCATGGTATGGCTGGTTCGGTGCGGATAAGTTGCAAGCGAATGCTTTGTATACCAAGGGTTACACTGTTTATAGCTTGTTTATCATGATCGCGACTGCGGGGATCCCATCCGCGGTGGCAAAGCAAGTTTCGCATTACAATTCACTTAATGAATATCAAGTTGGACGACGATTATTTAAAAAGACGATGTATCTCATGTTGGGGTTTGGAATCTTTTCAGCCGCACTGTTATGGTTCATTTCACCTTGGATCTCTCAAGGTGACCCACGCATGATCCCGATCTACCGTTCATTGTCCTTGGCTTTGATCTTGATCCCAGTCATGAGTTTGGCTCGTGGTTTCTTCCAAGGGTACCAGGATATGGCACCCTCGGCGATCTCACAGCTGATCGAGCAGGTAGTACGGATCGTTTACATGTTAGCCGCTACATACTTGATCATGAAAGTTATGAATGGACACTATGAGTTAGGTGTAGTTCATTCGACGCTTGGAGCATTCTTTGGTGCGATCGGTGGGATCGTGTTGTTAGCTTTTTATTATCTGAAGCAAAGGAAAAAATATGATAGTTTAGCAGATAATAGTGCAAACGTGCTCGAAGTTTCCGATGGACAGTTGATCAAGGAGATCATTTATCAGTCGATCCCATTTATTTTCGTCAGCATTTCGATGACCTTATATAATTTGTTTGACCAGTATACTTTTCAACCGATCATGCAAAAGGTCACTGATTTCACCTTAGATAGTATTAACGCCCAGTATGCGTTATTTGCAGGTAATGCTAACAAATTAGTAATGATTATTGTTTCACTAGCGATCGCGATGGCAACTACGGCGATCCCTTTGCTATCTGAGTCAGTAACTAAAGGTGATCAGAAAGGTACACGTGATCAGATCACTGATACCTTAGAGTTGTTCTTCTTTATCATGTTGCCTGCTGCACTGGGGATGGCTGCTGTGGCGCGCCCGTTATATGTTTTGTTTTACTCCTACGAACACATGGGAATTTACATCATGAGTGTTTCGGCTTATACTGCTTTGGCGCTTGGTTTATTTTCGTTGATGTCTTCTGTCTTACAGGGAGTGTATAGAAATAAGATCGCGATCAAATATACAGTTATCGGTTTAGTCATCAAATTGATCTTACAGGTCCCAATGACAGTTTGGCTGCATGGTTATGGTCCTGTCTTAGCAACGGGTATCGGAACAGGGATCTCAGGTGTTTTGATGATCCGTTATGCCTATTATGAATTTGGTTTAAACCTTGAGCGGTTACTTAAGAGCTTTAACCAAATGATGGTTTTTTCTTTGCTGATGTTTGTCGTGGTTTTAGCGATCGTCTTTGGATTAGGTCTTTTCTTAAGTTCGTACAGTCGTTTAATGTCAGTCGTTGTTTTGGCCTGTGCTGTCTTAGGCGGTGCTTATGTTTATGCTTGGTTAACATTGAAAACCAGAGTCGCAGATAAGGTACTCGGAGACAAAGCAGGGTCTTTAAGAAGAGTGTTACACATTAAATAAAATATAAATGAAGCGAGTTCTCTTTTAAATGAAGCTCGCTTTTTTGATACAATGGATTTGAATTCTTTAGTGTTTTTAGAAGTTAGTCATGAGTTAAATTTATGAGGAGGAGAAGCCAAATGGAACTTTATACGTATCAGGACTTCGAGAAAAAGAAAAGTGGTTTAAAGTTTGAAGAGGCAGACCAAATTTATAGTGAATTAGTTGGGCTGATTGAAATTGCTGGTCCCAAGGTAGAAAATTATTGGTCAGATTTTTTGCAGGCTTCGGTGACTTATGCAGCGATGCGTGGAAAATGGTTGTTATTGTCAAATGAACAACGAGCTGAAATCGATGATCAACGAACAAGCCAGCATGATAATGTCATTCATACGCTAAACTTGGTTAAACGTTATTTGGATGAGCATGACTTAGAAAGTAGCTGGTATGAAGAATTGACGTTTAACCCTGTGCAAGCGCGTAAAAGGATCGGTGACTTCGCTTGTTATATGTCATATGTCTATGGAGTCAATGCTAGGTAATGCAGTATTGTAAAAGCGAAAATGCAAAACGTTTTGCTAAAGACGGACATAGTTAATAAGGAAAATACTTTTTTAGTTAACTCAAGTAAATGATATAATTGAAATAATTATATCTAAGTTAAAAGAGGAGTAAAAATATGGCTAAATACAGTGCCGCGATAGTTTCTCACAATCTATGGTTCAATGAATTTAACATATACATGAACTACATCATTGACGGTAAAACTGAAGCAGAAGTTAATGAATTAAGCGACAATGAAAATATTCTTCAAGCAAAAACTCCAACACGTGCGCGCCAAATTTCACGAATCTTGGGTCACCGAGTTAATGCTTTACCGCAAAGTATTAAAGATCTGTACCCTTCATTAGATATTGAAAATCAAAAAATTGTTGATTTTGTGGGTGTCATGCAATGTAGTCAATTATTATCTGAGTTTATGTATGAAGTTTATCGCGATGAACTTATTTTAGGTGATATGAAATTAGAAGATTCAGAAATTCAGGCTTTTATTACGCGAAAACAAGGAGAAAGTGAACAAGTTGCTGGATGGACTGATAAAACTATTCATCGTTTAAAAGCTTCATTTAAGACATTTCTACGTGAAACAGGACTGATTTCTAATGAAAAAGATGGAGTTGCAGATCTAGTGACACCGATTTTCTTAGATGATCGTTTGATTCAGATAATGAAAGATGAAAAACTAGAGTATGAATTGAGTTCGCTGAAGGGGTAAGTTATTCCGATGGATACAATTAAAGAAAAATTCGCTAAATTAAAAGAAAAGATGCATAATGATGACTTTCAAATGAACGCTGGTTTGTCAAATGAAGTTGGTTATTATGTTTTTTCCTATGACGCTAAACAAGAATTGGTAGTTAGAAAATATATTAGTGAATTTGAGAAAGATATGACACTAGCAACTAGTGGTTTTAAAATTCAGGAATTTAACATTTTTGATATATTACTAGATGTGATTGACCAATTTGGTTATCGTGATGCGTTCATTGAGATGGAAAAAGA
>DXAP01000021.1 GCA_019116985.1 Candidatus Ligilactobacillus excrementavium
ATAACAATAGGACGATTACTCGCGGTGCCACCTAAATTGCGGAAGATCCGCCACTCATTTCATAATTAATTTTTTCTCACAGTACCAATTCGATCACTATTACATCTCTCAGCATATGATGTATCTCTGTCGGCAGCTCCCTACTTTATCCTGTTCAACGAATTAACTTAATTTTATCAGACTACTTAAGCTTGTAAAGACTTACTAATGAAAAAAACTAAAATTCTGACAAGACTGCTAATTTATGCTATCGTAAATTGAAATTTAGCTAAATATTACTTACAATTGATAATACAAGTTTTTCGGCTTGTAAATTTAACAATCTGAAATTTAGCGCAGCAATTTTGGAAATACCAGAAAGGATCTGCATTCATGGAAAATGAAAGGCAATTAGAACAAAATCGTGTAGATCAAGTTGTTAAAGAGATTCAAAAACAGCAAAAACAAACAGAAAAAGAATACAAAAAAGCGCACGAAGAAACTTCTTCAGTTGAAAAAAACTATGTACAAAATGCCAAAGTCAACACGACTGAAGTTGACGATCGGATGGAAACAAATGCTGAAATTCAACAGCAAAAGCAATTAGTTGCCAAAAATGTGCAAACTGAACAAATCTTAAAAGAACAATTAGAAACATTACAAGACTTAGAAAAGTCCCCTTACTTTGGGCGGATCGACATCCAAGATCCAGGTGATGAACAAGAAACACTTTATATCGGCACAGCATCATTAAACGATGACCACCAGAACTTTTTGATATATGATTGGCGAGCTCCGATATCATCGGTCTATTATAACGGCACTTTGGGTCCCGTTGAATATGAAACACCCGCAGGACAACAACAAACAGATCTTCTAAAAAAAAGGCAATTCAAGATAAATAACGGCCAGATCAAAAATATGTTTGATACTAATGAAACTGTCGGTGATGAAATTTTACAGGATGTCTTAGATGAACACAGTGACGAATATATGAAAAACATCGTCGCTACTATTCAAAAGGAACAAAATGATATTATTAGAGATACGAAAAGTGATCTATTGTTAGTTCAAGGTGTTGCAGGAAGCGGAAAAACCTCAGCGATCCTACAACGCATTGCCTTTTTGTTATATCACAGCCGTGATACCTTAAATGCAGATCAGATAGTACTATTTTCTCCTAATTTACTCTTTAGTCGTTATATTTCTGATGTTTTGCCTAGTTTGGGTGAAAAAAATATGCGCCAAGTGACCTTACACGAGTTCTTTTCGCGTCGTTTACAAGGGTTAAACGTTGAGTCACTCTTCGAACATTATGAAAATGAAAACAATTTTTCAACTGAACAAAAAAAATGGAACAAATATAAACGCTCGGTAAAATTTATGCAAAGTGTTAAAAATTACGCCAATCATTTGCCAGCGACCGACTTCCATTTCACAGACATCACACTCAATGGCGACGTCATCTTTTCTAAAGAAGAGATCACACAATTATATGGTAGTTTTGCCGGGAACATGACTTTAGGTCACCGCTTTAATACCTTAAAAAAGAAGCTGCTTAAAAAGCTAGATAACATTGTGGGTAAACGATCGACCAGTAAAGAGATCCAAGATATGTTAGAAGACCTTAGTGATGAACAATATAATGAGCTCATTGGTGGTAAAGAAGATAGCTTTGCTTCCTATGATGAAGAACAAGCTTATCTAGGACTTCAGATCGCACAAAAACAATATGCTGTGATCTATGATGCCTTATATAATGACTTCTTTTTTGACGGCTATGAACAATATGGTGCATTTTTAAAACAAGAATTACCTGACGCCTTCAGCGAATACGCGCAAAACTTAGAATATCATCGTATCGAATTAGATGATTGTGCGCCACTTTTGTATTTACGTGACCTATTAACTGATAGTGGTCAAAGTCATAGTATCGAACATCTCTTTATTGATGAAATGCAGGATTATACATTTGCTCAAATGAAGTATCTCAAACACGTTTTTGCCGCTGCTAAGCTCACATTACTCGGCGATAGTGAACAGGCCCTTTATTCAGAGGCCAAAAGACCTGAAGCCCTGCTGCAAGGCTTGACTGATACTGTCCATGCACGACACAGTAATCTGAAATTACTCAATAAAAGTTATCGTTCAACTAAACAGATCACTAACTTCATGAAGGCAATGCTGCCGGAGGGTAACGATATTGAAGCCTTTAACAGACCGGGTGATCGTCCAGTAATTTGTCAGGTCAGCGATGAAAAATCAGCTTTGTCTGCGCTTTATTCTCATCTTAAAAAGTCGGCTGCCAAGTATTCTTCTGTCGCTTTGATCACAAAAAATATGGCTGAAAGTCAACAGCTTTATGAACGACTCCACCATAATTTAAACGTTACACTATTAGAAGAAAAAGATCGGACTTTACCTGAAGGCATCGCTATTTTACCAATTTATTTAGCCAAAGGTCTTGAATTTGACAGTGTGATCGTCAACGATGTTTCAGAAACTGAATATCCTGAAACTAATGAACGTGGAATACTATATACGATCTGTTCTCGAGCCATGCACGAATTGATTTTAATTTGCCCTGGTGAACCATCACCACTGATCAAAGAGCTTGATCCGACTTTGTATACGACAGAACAAACACTACCTCTCAAGTAAATTCAGTTATTATCAATGTACAAAATTTGGTTACTATAACAAGTATTGCAATTATTAAATGTATATAATATACTATTTAGGTACTGATAATTGCATGCCACTTTAGCTCAGCAGGTAGAGCATCACCATGGTAAGGTGGGGGTCGCCTGTTCAAATCCGGCAAGTGGCTTAATATAAAATAATAGTGAGACAAAAGATGTTTTGAAGCCGATTTGTAACTGCGATTGCATTATTTTAGGTCGTAGTGAAGCGAAGAACCAGAATAACGCGATCGTTGTTACAGTATGTCTTCAATCTTTTATAATACGTTTAAGGGCCGTCGATTTAATCCATTTAATGGTATAGATCGATGACCCTTTTAAAATCACACAGCTAGTTATGTCCTAATTTCCTTTTTTGTTGAATTAATAATTTTTTTTGCAATTAATTTCCTCCGAAATAAAGCGCTTTATTTTAGATTTACACTAACAGTGTCAAAATAAATACTGCAACATCAATTCATAAGAATAGAGGTAGTAGTATGGTCGAAATTAGTAAATATAAATATGGGGACGACGATTTAAAATTGATAACGGATATTTTGGAAGATCCTGAAAGTTTATCATTTATGATTTTATTTCAAAAATACCGTCCTTTAGTGTTTGCGACAATCGGTGCTTTTCATTTTCGCTATTATGACAATGATGATTTAAAAGTCGAGGCAATGATGGTTTGTTATCAAAGTGTACAAGATTTTGATCCAAATCGAAGATCCTCCTTTGGATCATTCTTCAAAGCCAATCTGACCAATTATTTTTTTACCTTATTACGAAATCAAAAGGCAAAGAAACGTCAGCACGATCTTTTTACGAGTTCCTATGAATCTCTACTTATCAATAACGGTAGTGGCTATCTTGGGCCTGATTATACTAACATGTCACCAGATAGGCATCTATTACTTCAAGAAGACTTTAAAAAGCTTTCTAAGGTTCTATCACCTCTGGAAGTTCAAGTCATGGAAATGTATTGTAGCCCAAATGCATTTTCAAAACATAATATCGCCGAAAACTTACAAATTTCCGACGACCGCCTATACAATGCAAGAAGTCGTTGCAAAATAAAAACAAAAAAAGTAATTTATAGCTAAATCGGGTAGGAGATAGTTCACACTATCGACCTCCCACACCACCGTACGTAC
>DXAP01000022.1 GCA_019116985.1 Candidatus Ligilactobacillus excrementavium
TGAACATTCGCGGCCGGAATGAAGTCGTGCAAAAAGTCAAAGAATGTTATGCTTCGCTTTTTACCGATCGTGCCACTTATTACCGCCACAAACAGCAATTTCCGTTTGAAAAAGTTGCTTTATCAGCCACTGTTCAAATGATGGTGTTCTCCAAAGCCTCTGGGATCATGTTTTCTGTTAACGTCGGCACAGGGGATGATACTAAAGTCATTATCGACAGTATTTGGGGGCTAGGTGAATACATTGTTCAAGGAACTGTGACCCCCGATGATTTCGTCGTTGACAAAGAAAGTCTGGAGATCGTTTCAAAAGATATCACACAAAAAGACATCGCCCTTACTCGTTTGCCGGATGGCGGTGTCAAAGAAGAAAAAGTACCTGATAAAAAAGCCAGTCAACCATCCTTAACTGATGATCAAGTGGTGAAATTGGCTGGTTATGCCAAAGAGATCGAAAATCACTATGGTTGTTATATGGATATGGAGTTTGCCTTAGACCAAAAAAATGACAAACTCTGGCTGGTCCAGGCGCGACCAGAAACTGTCTGGTCCCAGAAAAATAAAAACAAGGACGAAAACTCGACAAGAGATGAGAAAGTGGGTAATGTAACGGATGCAAAAATTATCGTGCGTGGTTTAGCCGCTAGTCCTGGCGTTGCAGCGGGTAAAGTTCATGTCATCGCTGACCCGAAAGACATCGAAGAATTCAAGCAAGATGAAGTTCTCGTCACGACCATGACTTCGCCTGACTGGGTCCCCAGCTATGAAAAAGGCGCGGGCTATCATCACCAATAACGGTGGAATGACTTGTCACGCCGCCATCGTTTCGCGGGAAATGCAGATCCCTTGTATCGTGGGCACGACTAGTCGCGGTGCCGCCGCCATGGATGTCTTGCACACTGGCGACACGGTCACTGTCGATGCTAAAAACGGGATCGTATACGATGGTAACGTTGAGTCGGTTGTAGCACCAGCTAAAAAAGCGGTCCAACCTGGTGAAGTTGCCGGAAATGCCGAATACTTTGCACCAACTGCCACTCAAGTCATGATGAACTTGGGCGATCCGGATCTCGCTGACAAATACGCGAACCTGCCTGCCGATGGGATCGGTTTGATGCGGGAAGAATTTATTTGGACGAGTTATATTCATGAACATCCGCTATATTTGATCGACCAGGGTCATCCAGAAAAAGTGGTCAATATGTTAGCGGAAGGGATCAGTAAAGTTGCTCGGGCTATGGCACCCCGGCCGATGGTCTTACGTTTTTCAGATTTCAAGTCGAGTGAGTATCGCAATCTAAAAGGCGGCGATCAGTACGAGCCACATGAATCTGCTGATTTACTGGGCTGGCGTGGTGCTTCGCGTTACTACGACCCTAAATATATCGATGCTTTTAAACTTGAGTTAGAAGCGGTTAAAAAAGTCCGTAATGAGTTTGGCTTGAAGAATTTAAATGTTATGATACCGTTTATCAGAACTGTGCCTGAAGCCAAGAAGGTAACTGATATTATGACCGCTGCTGGATTGGTAAGGAGTGCCGATTTCAAAGTTTATATGATGGCTGAGATCCCTTCGAACATTATTTTAGCTGATCAATTCAACCAATTTATCGATGGCTATTCGATCGGTTCTAATGACCTGACCATGCTGCTATTAGGCTGTGACCGGAATAATGATACAGTCGCAGACCTTTTTGACGAACGAAATCTTGCCGTCAAACGCGCAATCACTCATCTGATCAAAGTTGCTCATAAAGATGGTAAGACTGTTTCGATCTGTGGCCAGACCCCTTCTGAATTTCCTGATTTGACTAACTTCTTAGTTCAACAAGGAATCGACTATGTATCTGTTAACCCTGACATGGTCAAAGAAACCAAACACAATATCGCCCATTTCGAACAACGGATCATTTTGGACAATGCCACTGGCAAAGGTCTAACAGATCCAACTGACTATGAGTGGTAAAGTACTAATTGAGCACACATTTTCCCTCTATAAATTACCAACGCCGATTTACTTATGACATTCATTGTCAAAGTAAGCCGGCGTTTTATTAATTGATTATTCGTACTTTGCAGATATCTGTAACACACTTCTAGTTAACTCAGTTGGTTCACTAACTAGCGCTGTGGCTTGTGCATCTTGAAGTTCCTTTTTATCTCCAAAACCATAAGTTACTCCGATCGTATCCATCTGATTTTGTATACCACCTACAATATCCGTGTAACGATCTCCAACCATGATATTTTGTGCCTCATAAGCATTTGCTTGCCTTACAGCATATTTTAAAATATCTGGTTTATCCACACGAACGACCTCACCATTGACGGAACCAAAATGACCAGTAAAATATTTACCCAAATCAAAGTTATCCCACAAACGCTGAATAATATTTTCCGGTTCACCTGAAACAATGTGTAAACTATAACCAGTTTGTTGTAATCGACTTAAAGTTTCAAAAATATGGGGGTAAAATGCAACTTGTGTTAATCCATAGTCAAAATAATGTTGGAAAAACAATTGCTCGGCTTGCGTTAAAGTTTGCTGGTCGATATTAGGATAAAGACGTGCAAAGCCCTGTCTAAAAGCCGGTCCGATCATTGTTGCATATTCATTTTCGCCCAATTGAGGCAACCCCAATTTCTCTGACGTATACTCTAAAGAATTGACGATCCCCGGTGCGGTATCAGCTAAGGTACCATCAAAATCAAAAAATACATTTCTGTTCAAATTTTATTCCCCTTCCAACTAGAATTATACAAAACTAAACCGCCGTTGCTCAAATCACTATTTATTTACCTTTTGGAAAATCTGTTGCTATTGCTAGATCTGTTAGCTGCTCGAATTTATCCGCCAAGTCAGAAAATTTATATCGCGCTCTTCTTACAGCCGACTCACCCAAAGGTAAATGCAAAGGTAATTCATCCGTATGCTTTGTAACTTGATCATAGATCACCTGTGCAGCAGCTTTAGGATCTCCTGCTTCATCACCAGCCATCCTAGCATAAGTTCGTAATGCACGATCAGTTAATTGATAATCTTTCGGAAAAGCTGTGTTCTTTTTTTGTGAAGAACGTCCAGCCCAATCCGTTCGAAATGAGCTAGGCTCTAATAAGGTGACCTGAATATTATCTTCTTTAACTTCTTCTGCTAGGGATTCAAATAAACCTTCCACAGCAAATTTAGTGCCGCTATAAAAACTCAGAGAAGCTTCACCGATCAGCCCTGCGTCAGAAGAAACGCCCAAGATCACACCGCTATTTTGTTGACGCATAACTGGTAAAACGGCTTGAGTCATATGCGCCAAGCCCCAAACATTTACTTCAAACATATAACGAACAGCCTGCTCGTCGGCCTCTTCAAATGTCGAAAAATAACCCAGCCCAGCGTTATTATCCAAGACATCGATCGTACCAAATTTGTCTAGGGTTTTCTTAACGACTGTCTTGATTTGCACTGGTTTAGTCACATCTAACTCCAATTTCAAGATCTGACCATGATCATATTGATCTAAGTAGTCTAATTTATCAGTGTTACGAGCTGTTGCCACCAAGTTAACATCACATTGTTGCGCTAATAATTCCGCCAATTCGTGCCCAAATCCTGTCGAGGTTCCTGTGATCAGCCATGTTTTTGCCATTTATATTCCCCTTTAATTTCTTTTTATTATTAAAAAAATCCTTTTTCTAGTATATTATTCAATTTTTCTTCTATTAAGTCTAGGTCGTATCAAAATAACAAAATTTATATGAAAAAATAAAATCCCGCGCCCAAGAATATCATTAACTTGCCCGTGGGGTTTTATCGGTACTTTTTAAATTACCTGAATATTCATTTTGATCTACAAAACACACTCATTGTTTTTTCTTAGGTCTACTAAAGAACGATATTAATATGTCACAAAAAACAATGCACAGTACTGGGAAAATATCACTAAACTTTGTATCATAAAAATTGGGCACTATCTCTGGCAGTACCAGCAAGAAAGCAAGGGCTACAAATACACAGATCCCCCTTAAGTGGCTGATCGTAGTGTCTCTATTTTCATGTTTTACTTGCGGGTATTTCTTTTCAAAGCGAGAATTCAAAATTATAATAAATACCCCTTCAGTAATCAAAAGCACCAGTTGCGGCAAACCATTAAAAAAATAAACCGTACAAGATAAAATCAGAGTAAATGGTAACCACCAAGCTAGTGAATACGCACCATATTTCCAATCAACCAAAAAACCATCCTTTCGTTATTTTCATTGAATGAGATATTTCCAAATTTCACTGTTAATACATAAGCCAAAATAAGCGAAATAACTATCCAAAAAGGCTAACAACAAATGAAAAGCCTGGATTCAAAGTATATGAAGAATAAATTTTTGGAACCAATCATAAATATAAGTCAGCACGAGCAAATTTTTCCCTTGGTAAGATTTATTTTCATTCATTCTTTATATTTTGAATGTTTCTAGCGATCTCTTCAATATCTGCCGGAGTCGTTTGACAACAACCTCCAATCAAACTAGCCCCAGCGTGTTGCCATTGCGGCACTAATTTGGAAAAACTGGGTGTGTCGTGATCGGTCTGCCATTTTTTAGCGAGTGGATCATAAGTATCACCGTTGTTTGGGTAAACGACCAATGGTTTAGTCGTTTTGGTCTGCATGATCTTTAGTAATTCAGTCACATTAGTCGGTGAAGTACAGTTGACCCCAATTGCCACGATCTGGTCATCATCCACAAAATAACTCACTGCTTGTTTAAGCGTCGTACCGTCACACAACTTATCTTTGCCATCAACACTAAATGATAACCAAGCCAACATCTCAGGAAACTCTTCGTACAAAAGTTCCGCTAACGCTTGTGTCTCAGCAAAATTAGGTTGTGTTTCAAAAGCAAACAGATCAACTCCTGCTTGTGCTAGAGCCTGCATCCGTGGTCGATGAAAATTTTTATATTCTTCCTTGCTTAATAAATAATCACCCGTGTATTCACTACCATTTGCCAAATACGCACCATAAGGACCGACACTGCCGGCGATCAATAAGGGACGTTTCTTGTCAGCTGGCAAAGTTTGTGCATACTCATCCCGCGCTGTTTGTGCGAGTTGCACCGCTTTTTGAATCAAATGTTGGCCTTCGTCTTCTGAAAAGCCATGCGCTTCAAAAGCGGGTAGATTAGCCTGGTAGCTATTGGTCAATACGATATTAGCACCTGCTACAAAATAACTCCGGTGCACTTCTTTAATAGCTGATGGTGCATTCAATAAAGCTGTCGCCGACCACAGGTCATTTGCGGTATCGACACCTTTTTTCTCTAATTCAGTGGCCATCGCTCCATCGACCACCAAGGGACCATTTGCTAAAATTGTTGCCAGTTGTTGTGCTTCCATTTGTTTCACCCCCACCGTTTTTTCTTTAGTGCTATTCTAACAAGCTTGCCAGTTAAAAGTAAGTTAACTGTTTCTGATAATAAAAAAAAGACGCTATTTGCACAAATTTTGTCCAAATAGCGTCTCTTGTATTATTTACGCAGTTTCGACCTTGCTAGTGATCTTTGCCTTATTCAATAAGACTGAACTTGTAACCACTGATAATGAACTAAAGGCCATGGCCAATCCTGCGATCTCAGGGCTCAATGTCAAACCTAAGCCATAAAAGACACCCGCGGCTACCGGTATCCCCAAAACATTATAGATAAAGGCCCAAAAGAGATTTAATTTGATCCGGCCAAAAGTCTTCTTACTTAAAGCTAAGGCACGGTCAACATCTCGCAAGTCATTTTTAACGAGCACGATACCACCTGAATCGATCGCAATATCGGTCCCAGA
>DXAP01000023.1 GCA_019116985.1 Candidatus Ligilactobacillus excrementavium
AATGTAATGCCATTTACGCCATTCCTGTCCTGCGCTTTGCTACGGCCAAAAATGGCGTAAACGACGTTACATACCAGTTTCAAAACGACTTTTGTCCCGCTCTCTTTTTTATAAGGTTTAATGTTTATTTAGTGGAACTGCATTCCGCCATCGACTTCGATAGTTTGGCCTGTAATATAATTTGAGTCAGGTCCAGCCAAAAATGAAACTGCAGCTGCGACATCCTCTGGTTCTGAAAGACGGTTCAATGCGATATCTTTAGCAAATGTTTGCATACCCCACTCGTCGTCTTTTCCGGCATTTTGTCCGACTTGGTGGGCAATATCAAACATCATTGGCGTTTTAACGATTCCAGGAGCATATGCATTAACAGTAATATTTTCTTCTGCTAAGTCACGTGCTGCAACCTGTGTTAATCCACGCACAGCAAATTTTGTGCTGCTATACAGTGAAAGATTAGGGTTCCCAACAACTCCGGCTTGAGAAGTAGCGTTGATGATCTTGCCGCCGTGGTTGTTTTTCCTGAACTGTTCGATAGCAGCTTGAATCCCCCAAATATCGCCAGCAACATTGATATGATAAACTTTATCAAACATTTCTGGAGTGATAGTTTCAATTGGAGTTGTTGGCCCAAGACCAGCATTATTTACTAAGACATCGAAACTACCTAACTTTTCTGTAACTTCTGCAACTGCTGAGAAAAAGCTGTCACGGTCAGAGACATCAACTTTAACAGCGATAGCTTTGCCACCATTTTTTTCAATATCGGTAGCTACTTGACTGCCTTTTTCTTTGTTTAGGTCAGCAATAGTAACGGCAAATCCATCTTGACTAAGACGACGGGAAATTGCTTCTCCAATACCTTGTGCTCCACCAGTGATCATTGCGACTTTTTTTGTCATAAAGGAACCCCTCCAAATAATGTTTTCTTAAACGTTTTCATTACACCATATAAAACTACTTTCATATGCTTTTTTGTGATATTTTTAACAAAAAATAAAAAAACTTAAGCCGCTGGGACATAACTAACTGTGCGATCCTAAAAAAGCCGTCGATCTAACCCATTCAATGAGATAGATCGATGGCTCTTAAACGTGATCCAAAGCAACTTTTGTCTCACTTCTCCTGTGGTCAGTGTTTAGTTAACCAATCTTTGAGCAAGACAATATATTTATCATGATGTTCGATAAATGGCATATGGCGACTATTTTGAAATAGTTCCCACTTGGCGTTTGGTAAATGATCATACATAGTTTTGGCGACTAGAGGTGTACATAGATCGTCAGTCCCATTAGTGATCAAAGTTGGTATCGTAATTTCTGCCAAGCGTTCTGTGTATTCATAATCATGTAAAGTACCAGTTGGCGTGTATTCATTTGGTCCCCAAGCAACTTGATAGGCCTGCTGTCCATTGATTTTAGCTCGGCGTAATGGTTCTGGTGAACTTTCAGTGACAGGAGCGGCAGCGTGCAAAGCCATATAATGCTCATTGGCAGATTGATATCCTGGTGTAGTGTAGTCATCAGTTTTTTCGGCTTGAGCAATTGCATCTTGTTCTTTTTGTGGCAAATATTTGATCATCCGATGTTGTTCACTGGCCCATAATTTAGCTGATGATAAAGTGCTGGATAAAATTAAGCTATCTACACCTTGAGGTTTTTCTTCTAGTAAGTACATAATTGCCAACATGCCACCAAATGATTGCCCTAGTAAATGAACGTGTTCTAAATCCAAGTGATCTCTTAATGCAGCTAATTCATCGATCCAAGTTTGGGCTTGCCATAGTTCTGGTTCATCGGGCGCCGATGATTTTCCACAGCCTAGTTGATCGTACATGACCAACTGAAAACCAGCGTTTGCTAAATCGTCGAGCATTTCAAAATAATTATGGGATGACCCAGGGCCACCATGTAATAAAAGTAAAGGGGCAGTGTTGTTTTTTGCCTCACCGATGATACGGTAGTAGGTTTGGTAACCTTGAAAAGGCATATATCCTTCAGTAATTTTCATTAAATAGTATCAGTCCTTTTTCTTCTATTATATATTTTTTAACGTAAATAAAAAATACTGAAACAAAAGGTCCTTAAGAACACGTTCAAGGGCCGTCGATCTAGCCCAATTAATTGAGTTAGATCAACGGCCCTTTTATAATCACACAGCTAGTTGTTTTCCAGCCTTGTGATAGTTATTGTTTACTTAATTTATTGTAATTTTTAAAAGACAAGATCAACTGACCACGTATAGCGAATTGGCGTTCAACGGTATATTTTTGTCTGCGGCCAGTATCTTTAAGTTCATTTGACGTAAAGACCAGTTCACGGTCGTGACGGACTAGTCTAAAAATTGAATACAAGACTAATAAACAGACGATAGTCAATGGTAAACCAGCCATGACAGACATGGTTTGAATAACTTGGAATCCACCAACTAAGACTAAACTAAAGGCGAAAACCAAAAAGATAAATACCCAGCTCATCCGGTTAAAACGACTTGGTTCTTTACCATATAGAGGTGTGCTGGTAAATGAAGAAAGCACGTAAGCTGCCCCAGAAATAGTAGCGGCCAAGAAAATAAAACACGAGATTGCGTAAAAGACCAGCATTACTTTATGCATGGGCAAGGTTGAGATCATTGCCACTATCACATCAGCCTGAGTTTTATGATTTAAAATCGAAACTAAGTTTACAACGCCAGCTTTTTGGAGCCACATCGCGTAACCGCCTAAAATGGCGTGAAATAAGAAACAGCCCGGGACACCAAAGCCGATCATACCCAAAAGTATTTGACGAATAGTACGGCCACGTGAGATCTTAGCGATGAAGGTTCCCATTAAAGGCATAAAAGTCAACCACCAACCCCAATAAAAGATAGTGTCTTGTTGAGTGGGACTGGGATGAACGTTAGTCGACATTGGAATGAATTTTTGGACAAGGACTCCCAGACTTTTACCCCAATCACTAATTATGGTCATTGAGGGGCTGACAATTAAAATCATACCCAAAAAGACAATAGCTAAATAGATGTTGGCCATACTAAGACGGTCGATCCCACCATTTAATCCCTTATAAACGGTCAATCCAAGTAAGATGAAGAGTAAAGAAAAAATTCCTAATTGTAACCAAGTTGTATCAGGAATATTAGTTACGGCTGAAAAAACACGTGAAGTCCGCGGAACTTCCATCCCTATCGAAGAACCTAAACCTCCGATGATCCCGATCACGACTAAGAAGTCAATGATGACACGGGTTACTTTTTTACCTTTTGCATTTCCTTGTAAAAAAGAAAAATTATCACTTAATCTCTGTGTCGGTTTGTTTTTTCGATAGGTGACATACCCGATCAAAATTGCTGCCGGAGCAAACATCATCCAAGCCATTGGCCCCCAGTTGAACTGGGAAAGAGCGCTTGAAGCAATATAGGCTGAATCTGAATAAGGTTTTAAGCCAAATGGCGGTTCTTGGATGAATTCCAGTGGATCAGTGATACTGAGCATCATAATGCTGGCATCGATCCCCGTGGCAAATACCATGGAACCCCATTTGAAGTTGCCGTAACGAGGGTGATCGTTTGGCTTACCGAGCTTAATGTTACCGTAGCGGCTAAAAGCCAACCATAACAAAAAGACAAAGTTGATAATGAAGACTGCAAGGTACAGCCAGCCAAATTTAATATTGATCCAACTTAAAATACGGGACAAAGGTTGTTGCAGTTGAGGGCCACCGAGCATGAGAAACAAGGCAGCTATGGCAAACAAACCAACGACAGGTAAAAATATACGTTTATCTATATTTTTATGAGATAAAATAAGAGATCCTCCTTAGGATATAATAGAGCAAAGCAAGCTGTTTAAGATTTGGCTTACAAAACTTGATCAAAATAACTGAACTTAGACAGGTAATGGCTTGCCATAGTTCGTATAAATTTTACGGATGTTTTCATAATTTGAAAAATAGCTCAGTTCTTATTTGGCACTAATATAGTTTTTGATGATACACAAATAGCGTTGGTGCAGATCCGTCCACTGACGACTTGCAACAACGCTACTGCAACAAATTGCCGAGCTTCATCCGTAAATGAATTTCGTTTTCATTATACATCGTTTAACATATTTGTTAAGGCATAATAAGAAAAAAGTGATAGTTAATTCTAAAAAAACGTTTACTAACGAGAAAAAAGTAAAAAGCAAACAATATGGTTGCTTTTTATCCGGTTTATTTGATACAACAATATTGGGAAGAAAAATAGGTCAATCTTCCCATGGCAGACCATCTAAGGAGGGCTTTTTATGCGCGACGTAAGAGGATTACCAAATGAGGATGTTAGAAGAGAAATTACTGAGAGCAATGTTAGTCTATACTTTGTAGCAGATATGCTAGGTTTGAGTTTTAGTGGTTTTGAGATCTTGCTAGCACAACCGTTAAGTTCATCAGACCATGAACGGGTATTAATGGCGATTCAGGAGGCCAAAAAAGCAACTATGGTCAATGCTTAGAATTTAGTTAAAATTGAATAATTTGAAACGAAGCTCCCTTTTTGCAAGTCAGGTTTTTTATTTGCAAAGAGGGTGTTTTTTGTATTACGGTCATTTTTAAGATGATTTTTGGCTTTCTTGCATGTGACATGATATTTCAGGCAAAATAATGTAAAGTAGAATTAACTATAAAAACAAAGAAGACAGGTGATCGATTTATGAGTGATTATATCAAAGATATCCGCAGTAAAGTTGGCAACATGCCAATCATTTTAAACGCCGTAGCAGGCGCTATAGTCGATGCTGATCATAAGATCTTATTACAAGAAAGGACCGATACACATAATTGGAGCCTTCCAGGTGGTTATATGGAGTATGGGGAAACTTTTTTAGAAACTTTGAATCGTGAAATGAAAGAAGACAGTGGTTTAACAGTCGAAGTGGTTGATATGGTCGGGACTTTCGAACAAGGCTTTACTACATATCCGAATGGTGACCAAGCACAGGTGATCAGTCGGCTATATGTAGTGGAACCTGCTGGCGGTTCTTTGCTAACAGAGGAAACCAATGAGACTTTAAGTTTAAAATATTTCTCATTTAGTGAGTTGCCTCCCTTATTGAATCAACAAAACTTGGACATGATCAAAGCGACTGCCAAGTATTTCCATGAAGATTTTTAGGGAACAAGGAAAGCTATAGAAAGATAGGCGTAAGAGAATGTTGCGAAAGAAAAAGTTAGCACAATGGCAAAAAAATATGTATGCTTTATGGCTCGGTAATTTTGCCACTGGTGCAGGATCGAGTATGAGCTTACCATTTCTGCCGTTATTCGTTAGTACCTTAGGTAATTTTCCTAAATGGGAGCTGACCTTGTATGCGGGGTTGGCTTTTTCAAGTACTTTTTTGAGCCAAGCGATCGTTTCTCCGTTATGGGGAAAGTTAGCGGATAAGACTGGCAGAAAGCCGATGTTATTACGGGCAGCGATCGGAATGACGATCACGGCGACTTTGACTGGCTTTTCTACTAATGTCTGGATGTTGATCGGTTTACGGTTGATCCAAGGTGGTTTTTCTGGTTATATCAATAATGCTTATGCGTTGATCGCTAGTGAAGTTCCGCGCGAATATAGTGGAAAAACGATGGGGACTTTGACGACGGGAGCAGTTGGCGGACAATTGGTCGGACCGATTTTTGGTGGGATCATTGCTGGCGCTTTAGGCTACCGGATCCCGTTTTTCTTGTTCGGTGCGTTGATGTTTATTGCAACCCTAGTGACATTATTTGGTGTCAAGGAAAACTTTGTACCAGTTGAAGATGATGGGACACAGACAAATCATAGTGCCTTTGTTGGGATCAAAAACATTCATATTGTGTGGGCGATGTTCATTTCATCGATGCTGATACAGGCTGCAACCAACTCGATCAATCCGATCATTAGTTTATTTGTCAGACAGTTGATGAAAAATCAAGGTAATGTTGCTTTCGCCAGTGGGGTCGTTGCTGCTTTACCAGGGATCGCTACTCTATTAGCAGCCCCACGTTTGGGTCAATTAAGTGATCATATCGGTGCGCAAAAAGTGCTGGTCGCTGGGTTGGTTTTATCTGGCGTGCTGTTTTTCCCAATGTATTTCGTTCAAACGGTGGTCGTTTTAGGTGTATTACGTTTCTTAGTTGGAATTGCTGACGCTGCTTTAATGCCTGTTACACAGACAGTGATGTCATTGAACACACCACCCAGTTCTGTTAGTCGAATTTTTAGTTATAATCAGTCATTTCAGGCGATTGGCTCAGTTATCGGACCAATGCTAGCTTCTGGTGTGGCTGGTATTTTGGATTATCGGTATGTCTTTATCATGACGACTTGCTTAGTTTTGATCAACTTAGGTGTTGTAATTTGGGCATTTCGTAAAGATCGTAAGTAGTGTTGATGTTTGGAGTATGTTTAGGGAGAAAAAATTCATGCAAAAGAAATTGATTTTATTTGATGTTGATGGCACCTTAGTGAATAGTTATCCGTACTACGAAAAAATAATGCAGCAAACTTTACCTAAATTTGGGAAAACAGCTACTCAAGCTGAATTAAGCCGAGCCTTTACAATGACAGCTAAACAAGAAGTTGCTTATTTTAAGATCCCTAATGATCAGCTTGATGATTGGTTTTTGACTTATGATGATGTGGCAGAAAATGTTGGTATCTCACCGCAAACTTACCCGCAAGTTGATGAAATGTTTGAAACTTTATTGGCTGAGCCTGAAGTCAAATTAGGGATAGTAACTTCTCGGACGAAACAAGATGCCAAAGAAAATCTGCATTCTTTTTGGTGGTATCACAAAATGTCTTTGATCGTAACTTCAAGTGACACACAACTACCAAAACCTTCTGGCCAGCCACTTTTGTTTGCCTTAGATCGGTTAGGTTATCAACCGCAAGAAACTATCTATATTGGTGATGCGGATACTGATCAACGATCTGCAATAGAAGCTAGTGTTGACTTTGGCGGTGCACTTTGGGGGACAGGAGCCAAGGAACATTTTGATTCGCAAGCCTTATTATTAGAAACACCAGCAGATGTCATAAAATTAGCTAAATAAATGTTGTAATATGGACAGCGTGGCCAGTTGGGCTGCGTTTTTTATTAAGTGAATTTTGGGAAAATAATGAAATTAGGACTTTTTAGTAGATGTTAGAAGAAAGGTTGCTCTATAATTTAGACAAATATTGATTGGAGGACTTTTAAATGAAAGCAATTGTGATCGATCGTTATGGTGGACCTGAAGAATTACACGAAAAGGATATTCCAGTTCCGCAGATCGCCACAGATGAGGTTTTGATCGAAACTAAGGCAACCAGTATCAACCCGATCGACTGGAAAACACGGCGTGGTTACTTAAAAGAAAGTTTTCCGTGGGATTTTCCGGTAGTATTAGGCTGGGATATCGCAGGAATTGTCACTGAAGTCGGTGCAGATGTGCGTGAATTTAAAGTCGGAGATGAAGTTTTTGCACGACCAGACATGTACAATGACGGCAAGCGTGGAACTTACGCAGAATATGCGGCAGTCAAGGCGGATAAGTTAGTGTTAAAGCCACAACGATTATCATTTGAACAAGCCGCAGCGATCCCGTTGGCAGGTTTGACCGCTTGGCAAGTTATTGTTGACCGCTTGAAAGTTAAGGCTGGCGACAAGATCTTAGTTCAAGCAGGTGCTGGTGGCGTGGGGATGTTTGCCATTCAGATCGCTAAACATTTTGGTGCTTACGTTGCTACCACAGCTAGTGCTGTTAATGAAAAATTATTAAGACAACTTGGTGCTGATGAGGTGATCGATTATCACCAAACACAGATCACGGATGTTTTGCATGATTATGATGCTGTTTTTGATACGATCGACCAGATCCCCGCTGGGTTAGAGATTTTAAAATCGGATGGTCAACTGGTAACGATAGCTGGAAATCCGACGGAAGAACAGCAAAATAGTCATCCAACTGCGACAAGTTGGTGGCTAAAAACTAACGGCGCAGAACTCAAAGAATTAGCTAACTTGGTTGAAAATAATGAATTACGAGTTGTAATAGATAGTATTTATCCCATGACTACAAGTGGGTTGAGAAGTGCACACGAAAAAAACGAGGCTGGTCATTCACACGGCAAGATCGTGATCACGACTAATGAACGATAAGTAAAAGGCAATCAAATAAAGCAGTAGGGGCTGGAACAAAACAATATCCCAGTCTCTTCTTTTGCTAAAAATAATCAAATTATCGCTTGTAATTTTTATAGCATAAACGCGTTTCAAAAGTCTGGATCCTCAATTTAATGCCATTTACGCCATTACATACCGGTTTCAAAACGACTTTTGTCCCGCTCTCTTTATATATATATGTCTCATTATTCAGTTTTACCAACTGGTTTTTCTGACAGGGTGATCAAGCCAACTGCTTTTAAGCCCGTATGGGTCATAATGATCGGGCTGGTTAATGCTTGTAAGAAATCTGCCTTGGGGTTTTCACTGATAAAGAGTTCTTTAATTTGGTTCATAACTTTTTCATCAGCTGCTACGTTTGGAAGAGCTAGTGCTTGTAATTTGTTATCAATAAATTGCTGGTTTAATTTCTTGCAGTATTTTAACCAGCTTTTGGTATTTCTACCTTTAGAAACGACATCTAAGGACTTGTCTTTTAACTCGGCGACAACTTTAATATTAGCTAATTTAGTCATGGCTCCGAGCATCTTGCTGACACGTCCGCCAGCAACTAAACAGTCTAGGCTGTCGATCAAAACATGGACAGTCGTGCGAGCATAAATTTCTTTACAGTGTAATTTAATGTGTTCGATTCCTTTACCTGCAGCAACATCTTGAGCGGCAGCAATGACCTGAAAAGCTGCTCCACGGTCGATCGATTTACTATTGATAACCGTTACATCAGTCTCAGTCATTTGTGCAGCTTGCTTTGCTGTGGCAAACGTACCACTTAAAACATCTGATAACAAAATGGCAACTACTTGGCTACCATCTTTTCCCAATTCATCAAATGTTTCCACAAAGCGTCCTAAAGAAGGCTGACTAGTTTTAGGAATAATACTTTCTCTAAGAAATTCAACTAGTTTTTCACGTGTAATATTTTCGCCGTCAATATAATTTTCACCATCGATCTCCACTGAAAGTGGCACGATCGTAATTGCATATTTTTCGATTTCTTGTTGAGTTAAAAGAACAGATGAATCTGTCAAAATCTTAATTTTTTTCATTATAAAAGCTCCTATTTGGACCGAGTATTAAATAATCATAACATATTTCAAAAGTGAATTATTAAAATCAAGATGATTATTGAAAATTGCTAAAATGGGGATCAAAAAGTTATCACTCTTTGGTTTTTTAATGCTGTTATTAGGTAGTTTGCCAATGTTAGTCTTCAATACTCAAACTAGCCTTTTTGTGATCGGACTTTGCTACGCGTTAAGAATGGTTGGAATCTCATTTACTATGATGACAACATTTACTGCAAGTATCAATTTCATTGGTCCTAAGCTAACAGCACATGCTAATGCTGTTTCTTCGACAGTTCGTCAGGTCGGTGGCTCGTTTGGAACAGCTATTGCTATGTTAGTAATTGTATTAGCTTCGGCCGATAAATCATCGGCTAGTAAAGGTGTAGCTTTAGAAACAGGTTTTCACTGGGGCTTTATCTTGATGCTAGTTTTTGCGGTTATTGGCTTTGTTTCTTCTTTTTTCTTGCCAACTGCAAAAGAAGAAAATAAATAATTTCAGAGAGAAAACAAATGATTTATAGCAAAATGGCACGTTAGTAATATTAGAAACTACATGAATAAAGCAAAGCCTATCAGAAGTAGACCTTGCTTTATTTGTTTATTATTTAATAGCGGCTTTACTGAGTGCATCTTTAACTGCATCTTTTAAAGCCCAACTAGTAACTGAAGCACCCGTATAGGTATCAACTTCAAAACTATTATGAGCGACCATTTGTTGTGGCAAATGAGCCAAGGCCTCTGCACCGTGTTCAGTTTCGTGTTCCTTTAAAATTTCAATTGCTTCGATTTTACGTTCGACTGTTAAAGTAACTCGAACTACGATCTCACCACCAATACCGCTGTTGTTGTGTCCAATATACTGATTTGGACCAACAGGGTAATCTTCTTTAATATTATTAGTATCACTTTCAGCCTTAAAGTCACTGAATGTTTCTTCAGGTTCTTCGCTAATATTTTCGCTTAAATCAGTTTTAGCCTTAGCGGCATTTTCGCCAGCAATTTTACCAAAAATCAAAGCTTCAGCTAGGTTGCCGCCACCTGCATAGTTATTGACGAAGAGTGCACCAAGTTCTCCAGCTTCATATAAATGAGGGATTGGAGTGCCAGCTGGATCTAAGACTTCAGAACGAGCGTTCTTGCGTCCGCC
>DXAP01000024.1 GCA_019116985.1 Candidatus Ligilactobacillus excrementavium
TACAAGGTGATCAATTCAAGCACAAAAAGTTCAACTGCTGCGTCCTTTGCAACAGGTATTGCTTCAAATCCAGTTGCCATGGTTGCAACCGGCGGAGCAGACATAGCTCAATACTTCGGCTTTGCTATCAATATGGCTCAAAAAATAGCCTATCTTTTTGGAGAAGATACCTTGTTTAATAATGAAGAAGCTAGTGACCTTTCCGAAGAAGCAAACATGCGCATTATTACATATTTAGGAGTCATGTTTGGAGCTACAGGAGCAACGAGTTTAATTACGAAATTCTCAAAACCAGTTGGTGAACAACTTGGGAAAAAAGTAGCTGCCAAAGCTCTTACAAAAACTTTCTGGTATCCGACAGTTAAAAAAGTTGGTGCATTGTTAGGCAAAGAGATAACTAAAAAAACCGTTGCAACAACCGTTGCAAAAGCAGTCCCGATCATCGGTGGCGTTATTTCTGGTGGGTTAACTTACATGACCTTTAAACCCATGGGTAAAAGACTTACAGATGTTTTTGTCAAAAGTTTAAACGGAAAATTAACAGACGTAGATATTGATTTTGAACTCAATCCAGACTTTGTTGAAAAAATAAATAAAGCTCACAAAGAAACTACTGAAAGTAGTCAAATTATAGATGGCGAATTTTCAGAAATAGACAGTGAATAAAACTTGTAAAATTAACTAAAAATCAAGTATTGATTTATAATCACGAGTTTAAATTTAAGCAATACAATTGGCCTGACATATGTTGGAACTTCTTTTTATGGTATGCTTATTCCAAAATCATTGGAGGAGGATCACGATGAAAAAATTGATCATATTTCTAAACTTCTTATTTGAATTACTTTTACTTGGCAAATTATGGCAAGCTAACGCACGAAAACAAGCTCTAATAGACCAACTACAACGTCATGATGCCGCTATCGCCGACCAAAAGAAAGAAGGTTAACTCTCTTGCATATTACTGACCAAATGATCGACCCTGAATTACGTGGTCTGGCTAAAGCCTACCGCGCGGTCCACTCGCACATTACTCCAGGAAAAATGAAATTTTTTACTAATGTTTTAAAAAATGTTAACGGGATCGCAATAAGTAAGGAATCATTAAACTATGATCAACATTATATCCCACGTTATGATGGTTCTACTTTACGGATCTGTGTCTATTATCCGAAAACTCCGCAAAAAAACGTACCTGGTATCTTATGGTTACATGGTGGTGGCTATGCTATGTCCGTACCAGAAGTAGAGGTGCCTACTATCAAACAATTGGTTGCCAAAAGTGGAGCTGTTGTCGTTGTGCCAGAATACCGTTTGTCGACCGAAGCCCCTTACCCAGCTGCTTTAGAAGATAGTTATTTAGCCTTACAATGGTTAGCTAAACATGGAGCTGAGTATGGTATGCGTGACGATCAGATCATGGTAGGCGGCTCAAGTGCTGGTGGCGGTCTGACTGCTGCATTAACTTTATATGCTCGTGACAGAGGTGAGATCAACATCGCTTTTCAAATGCCACTCTATCCAATGATAGATGACCGTTTGACAGGGTCATCAACTGACAACGATGCACCATTTTGGAATACAGAATCTAATGAATTAGGCTGGAAGCTATATCTTGGCGACTTATATGGCTCAGAAAATATTTCACCATATGCTGTACCAGCACGAGCTGACAATTTTACTAACTTACCTCCAACAGTTACATTTATCGGGAGTGTTGAACCTTTCCGTGATGAAACGATCACTTATGTCCAACGACTGCAAGAAAGTGGCGTACAGGTCTACTTCAAAGAATATCAGGGAGCTTTTCATGCATTTGACCTCTTTAAACCAAACGCAACCATTTCCAAAAAAGCTACTGCATTCTTAATGGAAACATTCGAGTACGCTGTAGAACATTATTTCGCAAAACAACCAGAATAACTAAAAAAGACAAGCTATCAAGATTTGGTTTTAACAAATCTAACAGTTTGTCTTTTTTTGATAAATTTTTTCAAATATTTAAAACCAAGAATTATAAAAATATCCAAGCAAACTGTCCTCAGTACGTCTATATGATGTTTGTCGACTGACAGCTTGATTCTATCATCTAAAAATATTTTTACCTGTTTCATCCAATTGCAAATAGATAAAATCAGGCCTATTTATAACTAAAGGAAACTAGTTCTTTATTTTGAATACGCTAGTCCACGTCTAAATCTTTTCCAAAAACTAGTGTCTTCCGTCTGCAACATTAAACCACCATAAATGTGGCCAACATAAGCTGCCATTAAAATGACTGCAAGGATCAGCAACAATAACGAAAGGCTGATCTCAAACAACGAGGCAGAGTTATCAATGATACGCATTGGCATAAAGAAACTTGAGAAGAATGGGACGTATGACAAGATTTTAACTAACAATGCACTGGCATTATCCTGAAACGGAATTGTCAAAAAGAAGGCCAACATACCCAGATAAACAGTTGGTTGTGCTGCTTTAGAAGCATCTTCAGTTTTGGCAACAAGTGCCCCACTAAATGCTGCGAGAATAGTATAAATAATCACTCCGAATAAAAGAAAAGCCAGATTGATGTTTAAGAGATCAGCAACAACTTCTTTTATCAATGAACCGCTTGAGGTCAGAAAATCATTAACAACTTTAAGATGCTTGACGCCTAAAAAGATTGCCCAACCACCTACAAGGTAAACAGCGATCTGTGTAACAATAACGCCAACAACTCCCAGAAGCTTGCCGTAAAAATAATTAGCAGGAGTAGTACTGGAAAAAATGATCTCCATAATTTTTGTACCCTTTTCAGAAGCAATTTCATTGGCAGTGACAGAGGCATAATTGATCAAGATCATGTACATCATGAAGACCATGATCCAAAAAGAAATCGTTCCTGCGATTTTTTTAGTTGAATTTTCATTGTCTTTGATTTTTTGCGCAAAGTTCGGTTGCTTTGCGAGGATCTGTGCTTGGTTTGAGTTTAATTTTGCTTGGCGATAATTAAGACTTTGCTGCAGCGAATTTAAGAAAGCAAGAGTTTTGTTTTTCAGCGAGCTATTCATTGCTTCCGTCCCATGATATGTAGCTATAACCTGCTGATCTTGAGTCGTCAGATTTAAATAACCCTTGATCTTATTATCAGCTAGCGCCACACGTGCAGCTTTTGTTGTTGTGATCTTTGGCTTAACATCTGATTTATTTTGCTTGATGTAGCTCATGCGTAGTGACTTTTCTTTGGAGACTACGGCGATTTAATCTGTTGACTGTTCGCTTGATACCTTACCAGAAAAATAACCCACGCCTCCAGAGATCCCGATCAGCAAAAATGGCGAAAGAATAAATAGTAAAAAACTCCAAGTTTTAACTTGGTTGGCATATGTTTGGCTAATAACAGTCCATAATTTATTCATCGACTTCACCTGCTTTCATTCGGAATATCTCATCCAGTGTTGGAGGTTGCTGACTAAATTCTGTAATATATTGTCCACCCGTTAATGTCGCAAAAATCTGTTTACCCGCATTTGGATCATCTAAGTGCAGCAAATAGCGCTGTGTTTGATGTAATTGTTTGACCTCAGTAACGTGAGGCAATTGCTGTAGTTTTTCAAATGGCCATTCTGACGTAATATAGAGCTCCGTTCGTCCAAATTGCTCTCTGACCTCATCGAGAGTTCCGTTTAATACCGAACGCCCTTTCCGTAACATCACTAGGCGATCACAGACTGCTTCAATGTTTGACATGTCGTGACTAGAAAAGATTATCGCAGCACCTTTTTCTTTCATTTCCACGACTGCATTTTTAAGCAGATCAGCGTTAACAGGATCTAACCCGCTGAATGGTTCATCCAAAATAATCAGTTTTGGCTGGTAGATCAAAGTACAGATCAACTGAACTTTTTGTTGATTACCCTTGGAAAGACTTTTGATCAAATCTTTTCTGCCACCTTTAACTTGGAACTTTTCCAGCCATTCGTTGATCAAGGGCTTGATTGCTTGTGCCCGTTTGCCTTTAAGCTTTGCCAGATATAAAATGTGCTGCTCGATCGTCATTTTTTGCAACAAACTACGTTCTTCTGGTAAATAGCCGATCTCATCTAGAGTGTTTTCCGTGATCGGCTGGTCATTCCATAAAATTTCACCAGAGTAGTTTAAAAAATTAAGAATACTATGAAAAGCGGTTGTTTTACCAGCGCCATTTTGACCGATCAAACCAGTAACTTGTCCTGGATAAACATTAAATGAGAGATCATTAATTGCTTGAGTTTCTCCAAACCTTTTTGACAAGTTTTTAATGGTAAGCATAAATTCTCCTTTCACTGGATCATTATTGCTTTAAGACTAACCTAGAAAACCCTCGTCTGTAAACAAGAAAGTTCATTTCTAGCAATCACACATCTTTGGACCCTTTTATTTTCTTGCTTTTTTATTAAATTACGGTAAAATACTTATCAGTGTAATTTTTTCAAATTGCCATTTAATACTTAATTTTGCTTCATAGTCCATTATTTTTGATAAATTATTCTATTTTTCAATCGTCCAGGGGGGAAACACATGAAAAACGAAGAATTTGGTCACATTGAAGTCATCGAGAAGAAACACCGGCACCAAACATATTGGGACATGTTTGCAACATGGGTCGGAGCTAACGCCAATAACGGCACATGGTATGTCGGTGGTGTCATAGCTGCATGCGGTTTTGTCACTGCATCGACCACATTAGTCATCGTGGGGTTAGCATCATACATCTTACTAGCTCTAGCAGGTTACATGGGCTACAAAACAGGCATCCCAGCAATGGGCTTAACTCGTGCTTCTTTTGGATTACGGGGCAGCTTTTTACCATCGCTCATCAACTTGGTTCAGTTTATCGGTTGGGCTGCCGTTAACACATTTATTGCAGCAACTTCTATTAGTTACATACTCCATGATCTTCTAGGTTGGCCTGTCTATGGTAAACCTGGTGGTGCTAAAGGTTTAATTCTCGGTATCCTTGTTATGAGTGTCTTGCATTTGTTAAGCACATCAATGGGAGAACGTTCTGTGCAAATTATTGAACGTTTGGGGATCATCTTAGTCTTCGTCTTAGTCATTTGGGAAACGATCATCGTTTTCCAGCAAGTATCTCTGTCCGATATTATTGCTTGGCGACCACCGTCCTCTGCTAAAATGAGCGCTGGCGCTGCAGTTGATGTCTTAGCTGCCTTTAACTTAGCATGGGTAACTGCGGCTAGTGACTTTACTCGTTTCGCAAAGAAAAAGTCCAGTTCCACCTGGGCACCTTTCCTAGGTGCTGACCTTGGGTTGATATGGTTTGCACTGATCGGGATCATCGCAACGATCGCGACTGCTATTACACTCGAGCATTTTGACCCAAATAAATCCGATCCTTCGACGATTGCCAGCAAACTCGGTCTTGGCGTATTAGCGATGCTTGTCATTATCATCACCAGCACCACTGCCAATGCCGTCAACTTAATGTCGGCCGGCTCAGCTTTAACGAATATGACCAAAAATTCAGTCTACGAGCCAGTTTGATCATCGTGACCATCGTGTCGGTCTTCGTTACTTTTATCCCACTGTTCTATTCGACTTTCCTAGATGTTTTTACAGCTTTCTTAGACGGCATCGGAATGGTCCTTGGGCCCGAGATCGCCATCTTCTTAGTCGACTTTTATTTTGTTCAGCACCAAAACTACCTGAGTGACCAATTCACCCGCAAGAATGGTGCTTACTGGTATTCAAATGGAATCAATTGGAGTGCGATAATCTCTTGGGCACTCGCTGTTTGCGGCTATTGGATCATCAAGCAAATACCTGCTCTAGCGGATACAGTCGGTGCTACTCCTTTAGCAATGTTGCTGGCTGCAGTAATTTATATCTGTCTGGCAAAATTTGCTAAAAAAGAACGACCTGCCAACTAAAATAAGCGCCACAAAAACCATGTACTCTTCAATTTGGAGAAAGTACATGGTTTATTTTTTATGTTATTTTGGTGAATTCAAATATTAGCTCACTGTTGCTTGTTACCAACAGAAATATCTTCCACCTGCTGCATATCAGACAAAACGTCTGCAGCAACGACATCTGATTTGATCAGGTTAAAGGTCTCATCTGCCCGAGCAGCCCACTGTGCAACTTGTTGTGACTTAGCGGAAACATCAGTCGTGATATGCAGTTCCGCCAAATTAGTCGGCAAACCGATCCCACGATAGAAAGGCAACAGTGTTTCGATTTCAGCCTGATCACCAGTTTCTGCTAATTGAACCAAGATCCCATAGGCCACCTTGGAACCGTGTAAGATCTCATGTGTTTCTTCGATGTACGAAAGCCCATTGTGCACTGCATGGGCACCAGCCATCCGGCCATCGCTGACTCCAAAACCGCCGACTTCACTAGCTACCCCGATGATACAATCGACTACATCAGTAAATGCAGGCGAAACACGTCCATTTCCAAGGTCATCTAAGGCTGTTTGTGCTGAGTCGACCAAGGTATTTTTGATCACTTTTGCCGTTTGATAAGACAAACGTGTGAAAACAGGCAGGTCGTTGATGCGACCGCGCGTGATTCCTTCCATCTCATACCACTTAGCTAAAGTATCACCAATCCCGGCCACAAAAAAATCGTGGGGAGTTGTCAGCATGATATTATAGTCGACAATCGTGACCGTGGGTGCTTTCTTGAAATATTCGACATATTTAAATGTATGCCCCACCGGATGATAGATCGCCCCGACTGGGGTAAAAGGCGCACAGTTAGAAGCCAGAGTCGGAACACTGATGAGATCAGCCTTCAAAGTTTCAGCTGTTACTTTCGCCGTGTCAAGAACACGGCCGCCACCGATCCCGATCACAACATCCGTTTGCGCTGGTGCTTGCTTGGCGATTGCATGACCATCTTCATCGCTGGCTGATCCATCGTAACGAAAAACTGGGCATGTCACTTCTCCATGGTAATTTTGCTGGAAAGCGGCATAAGATTTTTCGCCGGTCACAACAATTGCTTGCTGGTAATCTGCCATGACACGGTCTAAATCGTCAACAGCCCCCTGTCCATTAATGTAACAATTAGCTCCCGGACGAATTTCCTCAACTAATTTCATAATATCTTCCTCCCCTATCCGACTTTTAAGTCGTAAATTTTAAACTAGATAACAACAAAAAAACGCTCCACAAAGCATTCTAGCTTCATAGGGCGTCTCCACGGTACCACCTAATTTTTTTCTATCATTAACATGACAATAGACTTGCATAATAAACCTATGCTATCTCATTTAATGGTGAGAAACCAGTAAAAACTACGTTGTCATCCTTACCGCTACAAGGTGAGCGGTCATGATCAACAATACTTGCTTTCAGCACCCGCAAACTCTCTGAAATTGTTTTGGTCACAACGATCCTTGTCATCGCGTTTATCATTGTTATCTAATTGTATTTTAATTTATCGCAAATAGACGGATGGGTCAAGGCTTTTTTGAAATAAATTTACGTTGAATGAAATTCACAGTTGCAATTGCATTGCGGTTTAAAGTAAATTTGACTTCTACTGCAAAATAACCATTTCAAAAAAACAAACTACCGAAACATGCAAGGCACAGGTAGTTTGTTTTTTGTAGAAATAATCCCTTAAATATTACTGAGCCGTATAACCACCATCGACCGTGAATTGCGCACCAGTGGCAAACTTAGATTCATCTGAAGCTAAGTAAACACACATATAGGCGATATCATTTGGTTCACCTAAATGTCCAACTGGTGTTTTAGTACGATCAGCCATAGCAGCTTCTAATTCAGGATGAGCCTGAACCATCGGTGTAGAGATATAGCCTGGATGTACACTATTAACACGTACACCATAATCTCTTAAAGCACAATCAACAGCAGCTGATTTTGTCAACAACATCGTGCCACCCTTTGAAGCATTGTAAGCACCTAAGCCAGGGTCACCCACTAAAGCTTCGATCGATGCCATGTTAATAATCGAACCACCATTTGGTGAATTTTTCATCTGTTTAATGCCTTCACGTGTCCCGTAAAAGACGCCATCTAAATTGACACCCAAGACCTTACGCCACTCTTTATCAGTAGTATTTTCGATACTTGAATTAGCCCCGACCCCCGCGTTGTTTACCACAGTGGTAACGGTACCAAAATGTTGTTTAGCAAAATCGAAGACTGCTGGCCAAGTACTTGAGTCACTGACGTCTTGTTTAAAGAATAAAACAGAGTCCTCTTTATTTAAGGCATCAATGTTTGATTTAGCTTTTTCATCAACATCAGTAGCTACAACTTTAGCACCTTCATCGGTGAACTTATTTACGATTGCTAAACCGATCCCTTTAGCTCCACCTGTGACGATCGCAACTTTACCTTTTAAACGTTCAGACATAATAATTTCCCCTTTTTGTAATTGTTTTCACAATTCTAAATTACCATAAAGCGCTAACATAATCAAATTTAAAAATATTTATCTTGTACAATGGTTTAAAAATTGTGATTTATTATACAAATATAATGAAAATAACGCCCACGAAGAGTCAACGAAAAATCGCACTCCATCAGTTGACGAAATGCGGTCTTAATTTATATTTTTAGCTCGTGATTATTTCTTTTGTTGTTTTTTAACGTGTTTGATAGCTGCATCCAACGCTTTTTTCTGTAAGAAAGAAGGTTTTTTCTCGGCAGCAATATGCAAACCATTATTGAATTCCACTAATAAGTGTTTCTTGTGGCCTTCAGCAATTTCATGTGGGGCACTCTCAGGTAAGAAGACACCTAACTTAACTTTCATGCCTTCTTCCGTCTGAGTCATCTGATGCATCCCGATCATATTGGTATCTTTACCATTTGACATCAAGTAAGTGTTACCCATCATCACTAAGTCAACACCTTCATCGGGTTGGACTGGGTAATCTTCATTGCCGCCCGGCTTTAGGTCAAAGTATAAAGGATCCTTATACATCCCGAAAGTTTCGATGATAGTTTGTTTTCCTGAAGACATATCCCCATTGAAATAATAATGTTCTGGATGGATAGTAGATGGCAAATACAAGTTATTTTCCTTCATCAAGGATTGATTAAACAACATGAACTGCTGCAACGTGATATTTTTAGTCTCTACGTTGACATATGCTTCTTGCATGTTTTTGCCTTTAACAGATCTATCAGCGATCTCAGACCACATTTGATCAGCGCGGTCTGTTTCTGGCTTGAAGACTTCAAGTGTTTTTTCTTTACCCATCGCTTCTCTGGTCTGGGCCAAGGCAACTTTAGCGTCTTCTAATGGTAAAGCCATCAATTGTTCAAGTGTCAAAACTTGGTTATTGAGTTTAATATTTAAGCCCTTATCGTTGAAAACATCAAAAACATGATGATAACGTTCAAGTTCGATAGAGTGAATTTGTTCTTGTGTAACCTCTTGTCCATCAACTGTAAATTTAATTTCAAAATCTTCCATATTAGCGCCTCCATCTTTATTTCTTACAAGACCTATTGTAAAAGATAATTTTTAAGGCTGAACCGCACCTTTTTTTGTGTTGTAGTTTTATTCAACATATTGTAGGATAAAATTAAAATAAATTATTTAAAGGAGCAATGTGTCATGGCTGACCTCCGTTTTGAACGCACAGAAAAAATGATCCAACTCGCATTTTTAGAACTTTTGAAAACCACACCTTATGAAAAAATTTCGATCGCCAAACTTTCCCAGGTAAGTATGGTCGACCGTACTACTTTTTATGCACACTTTGACAATTTATCTGAACTAGCTGATACTTTAATCGAAAATGCACTAGCGCCATTTGTAGCAGCTTTTTTAGAAAGTAAGGAACAAAAAACGAACCGCAATTTCGATAGCTATACGTTTTTCTCACATGAATTAGTCGACCATTTGTTATCAAATCGCAGTCAGATCGAGACAGTCCGTGAATTACCACTTGGGGCCAATAGTTTCGACCACCGTTTGCGCAAACTATTCACAGAAACTTACACCACTTTCTTAAAATTACCTGAAACTGACTTTACGATTTTTTTATTCGTTAACCTAGCTATAGCCAACTTCGATTTTATTTTAAAAAATAGCCGTGTTCCATCCAAAAAAGAATTACAACTGGGATTAAAACGGATGGAAGGTTTTTTAAAGTAAAAACTGCCTTGATTTAAAAGCAGTTTTATCGCTTTTCATTCATCATCGAAAAGACCAATATCATCCACATAGTCTATTTGATGTTCTTTGGCCCAGCGAATTACTTCTTTGCCATACAGACGTTCCTCAAAGTCATACCATTCGTCTTCCCAACCTTTTTGAGCGATCATTAACCGAAAAAGCCGGAAAGCACCTTTTCCATGGATGGCTTCATTTAAATCAGCAGAGTCTTTATACAACGCAAATTGCTGCATATTATCCCACTGGTTAATATCATAACGACCAGGTACGGGCAATATCTTTCCAAGGTCTTGTTTTTCAAAATAATCCAGCGCATCATCAACATTTGATTTGTCATAAGCCAACAAAAGTTCTGCTTGTGTCTCGCCCATTTCTACGGAATCGATTATTTCTTCGTTGATCTGTTTGAAGTTATTCGTATCTGTATCGTAATAATAAATGTCACCAAAATTATCCTCGACCGATGCTTGAAAAATATCAATACCTTCACTTAACAATAATTGTACCATCGTTATTCAGCTCCTCTTTTAGTTCGCCTAAACTGTACCACAAATTTAACTGATTCAGTACTAACTTTAATAGCGTCATGTTACATGTATTGCATTTGCCAATTTCTCTATTTAAATGTAATTTAATTAATCGCGAAATTATTTGTAGGTGACGTTTCGGACTAGTTTGGCAAGCATAATTGCTGCAAACATTTTAACTTGAAAAATTGAGCCCGCAAAAAAAAGACACCCATTGCTGAGTGTCTTTTTGTATTATTCATATTTTTTAAACTTGAACACTTTTACCCAATGCACTCTTTAAGCGATTCAACGATAAGCCTAAAACGAGCGTGGTTACCCCATTTCTCAATAAATTAAACGGTGCGATCCCGATCAAAACTAAACGAGGTAGGCTGTTGATGTATGGATTGACTGCCTGTGACATGGCCACGATCTGACTGATCGGTAAGTTAAAGGCTTGTCCGTATAGTGGCAAAATGAAGTAAATATTAGACAGACATGCAATAACTGTAGCAACCATTGAACCTAGTAACATACCATAAACCGCACTCTTGGTATTTTTGTTTTTACGATAAATCATCCATGTCGGTAAAATAAAGCTAACGCTGACGATAAAATTGATCAACTCACCAGTAAACATTGTACCCGAACCAGTTAACGCCACTTTCAATAGTTCTTTCAGTAAGGCAATCAAAATCCCAGCAATTGGTCCCATTATCAAGGTCCCGATCACCTCGGGTATCTGGGCCAAATCAAAAGACAAAAATGGCGGCATAAACGGAATCGGAAAATCCAATAACATTAATAAATATGCCATTGCCCCCAATATAGCGATCAAAACAACTTTCTGTGCAGGTCTTTTCTTCACGATGATCCTCTCCTTTTTTATATAAAATAAAAAACCTTGCACATTCAGCAGGGTCGGAAAAGTCATGCAAGAAAATAAAACAGCGTTTGTCGCTATATTTTAAATTCCTATATGATTATTCTTCTTCCATCCAGACTATTACTGTCGGTTTCAGAATTACACTGAATCAACCTCACTGAGGTTCGCGGACTATCACCGCCGGTCGGGAATTACACCCTGCCCTGAAGAATGATTATTTACATATTATAATCGCATAATTTTTTATAAAAATCAAGCGTTTTCACATTAAATTTTCAAATTTCATACAATTTGAGAAACAAATTTTTCAAAATAAGGGGAAAGATTGGATATTTTTAATCATGTAGTTAAATTTTATAGTCAGCAACAAAGTACGCTAAACTTCTTGAACACGTACTAATGAGTACTTAAGGTTGGTTCAATACACACTTTCATCTAGACAAAGAAGAATGTTTTAGCATCATTTAATCGACAAACTGAACTTAACAGGTTCCAACAATTTCTATGGATCGCATTTTTAATAGGAATAAATTCAACTTTCCCCTATCAGTACCAATTTTTAATAACCGCGCACACCTTTATCGAGATACTGTCTAGTCAAAAGATCAAGTGAATTTTTGGTTGGATCCAAATTTTTTTCATAGATATCACGGTAGACATGCAACAATTTTTTCAGGCGAAAGTTTATATCGTCCTTGTCAAAATTACTCAGATCAAGTGTGGTACTATCAAGCCAGCGAGTCATATCTTCGTATTCTTCTCCCGTTCCCTTTTTCAAGATCTGCGCCAGCTCTGCCAGACCACCAGGACCGCCGACATCCTCAACGATCCCAAACCTTTGTCCTTCAAGAACACGAGGAAGAAGTTTCAAAGAAATTTCTTCTTCCCTATATTCTTCCAAAAAGACAGATATTACCCAACCATCACCATAATCGTAAGCAAATTTCAATTTGGCATAGTCATTTACGAGACCCAACATATCAGAAACAGTAACTCTGTCTGGCATAGCGAGTAATTCATTCTCTTTCAAACTAACTTCATCAAATGGGAACTCAAAGTGAACATCTTGCAACACAGTCTGACCCTTAAATTTTTCTAGGATTTCTTCTTCCGTCAACCCAGCCCTTTTCACACCTTCAATAAAACTGTCACGCCTGTATTGCGTTAGTGAAAACAAGTGGCTCGCCTGCATTTCAAACATTATCATGATGCAATATGACAGCTCTGCCATCGTTTTTTCTCCATTAATTTCAAAGCGACGCCAAACCAATGGTTCATAGTCGTTTAATTCTGCGTAGAAGCGAAAAATTTTATGTTTGGTCATAATGACTCCTCCTCGATTCTTTTAAAATTAATTTCGTTCCAATACTGCAATCGTTTCAACGTGTGTTGTTTGTGGAAATTGGTCAAATGGTTCAAGCGGTTGTTTGACAGAGTAACCTTGTTCACCAAAACGCTCGATATCGCGCACTAAGGTTGCCGGGTTACAGCTGACATACACTACTTTTTGTGGTGCAGTCTTAGCGGCAGCTTCGATAAAGTCCGCAGTTAAACCTTTACGTGGCGGATCGACCACGATCACATCCGGATCGACTCCATCATTTGCCCATTGTTGCATTTTTTCTTCAGCATTACCTACTTCAAAGGTCAAATTATCTAGCTTGTTGATCCGTGCATTTTCTTTTGCGTCTTCAATGGCTTCCGGCACGATCTCAACGCCATAAACTTCTTTAGCAGCTTTGGCTAAACTCAACGAGATCGTTCCAATACCGCAATATGCATCGATCACTGTTTCCTCACCATGTAGATCAGCTAATTCAACTGCACGAGCATATAATTTCTCTGTTTGTTCAGGATTGACCTGGTAGAAGGACTGCGCGGAAATATTGAAGGTCAGACCATTCAATTGATCTTGGATGTAATTACGTCCACGCATGACTTTAGTCGTTTTGCCCAAAATAACATTCGTCTTATCTGGATTGATATTTTGTTGGACGCTGACAACGTCGGGACATAGTTCTTGAATCTTAGCTGAAATTTCAGCTGCACCTTTTAATTTCTTCGTACGTGTGATCAACACGACCATCACTTCACCACTGTAATGACCACGACGGACCATCACATTACGGATCACACCGGTATGTTTTTCTTCATTATAAGCTGGTACGTTATATTCACGCAAGATATCACGGACTGCCAAGATGACTTCATCGATGCGGGGATCTTGGATCTCGTAATCTTCCAGTGGGATAAAATTGTGACTACCACGACGGAAGAAACCAGTCGTTAACTGACCCTTGTAGTCACGGGTAGGTACTTGCGCTTTGTTACGGTAGTGCCGTGGTTCATCCATCCCGACTGTTTCAGCGACTTGTAAATCAGATAAATGCGCCTTTTGCAAAAGATCAGACACTAACTTTTTCTTATACTTTAGCTGTGCGGGGTAAGCCCAGTGTTGCAACGGTGCAATCCCCGTTTGCACAAGTTCCTTTTTCCCGCCATCAACTCGATCAGGACTGGTGGTCAAGTATTTAATTGCTTTGGCAAAGCCATACTTTTTGTCGGTCTTTAAAACATGTAACTTTACTTCTTCGCCGGGCAAAGCACCAGCAACGAATAAAGGATAACCATCGACCTTAGCGACGCCCATCCCCTGATAGGTAATATCAGTGATCGTCGCTGTTAGTTCCTCGTTTTTATGGACAGGTGTTGTTATTTTCATTTTAGTCTCCTTAATTTTTGGTAGTTCATTTATAATTTCATTTGGCAGATATTCTTAATTAGGCATCGTTTCACAGTGTACAAAAGACTGCATATAGTTGCAAGTATCACTTGTGACGCTTAGTTGCTCCAAACTGTAATCTTGGTCTGTATTTGGCAGCAGCTCCTGAGTAAAGTTCAATAATTTTGTATCGCATTTCTGCTTGTGAAGCTTAGTCACGCCGACTTGGAGTTGCTTTTTGCTTTGTGATACTTACTTTAGCTAAGTTGGTATTACATTTTCATTTGTGACACTTACTTTAGCGGAGTTGGTATTACATTCCCACTTGCGACACTTACTTTGGCAGAGTTGGTATTACATTCCCAGTTGCGCTACTTACTTTGCCGAAGTTGGTATTACATTTCCATTTGCGACACTTACTTTACCAGACTTGGTATCACATTCCCAGTTGCGACACTTACTTTGGCAGACTTAGTATTACATTACGAAATGCGACACTTACTTTGCCGAAGTTGGTATTACATTACGAAATGCATCACTTACTTTACCGGAGTTGGTATCACATTACGAAATACATCACTTACTTTACTAGAGTTGGTATTACATTCCCAGTTGCAGTACTAACTTTGCCAGAATTAGTGACACATTCCAACCTGTGACACCTACTTTGTTGAACTTAGGGTTACATTCTCACTTGATCCGTAGATATTTGCGACCTGTGCACTCATTGGCAAGATCGCCACATTTCTAAAATCAAAAAGTGGCCACAACAACTGCTGTTACGACCACTTCTACCTGCAATACTAACTACTTCTCAGTCGTAGTTGTGTCATCATCAGATTCATGTTGATCGGGAAGCTGTTCCATTTCATGAACGAAACGGTCACGTGCATCTTGAGCTAATGCATTCTCAGCCGTGATCGCAGAATCTGGGATCTGATCAGTGTTAGCACACATTTCAATATGTTGTTTATGATCAATAAAGGTCATTGGGGCATCGCCACCGTACTCACCATCGACGTTGATCATCATCCGTTCACCCGGGGCATCCGCTACGATCTTAGAGGTCTTAACATAGACGATCCGTGAATCATCAACGTGTTTGCCACCGTTAAAGACCTTGCGGATCAAGTGCAATATCTCAACGAGGTTGCTGGTCTTAACGATGATCAAAGTAAATTTACCATCATCTAATGAAGCATCAGGCACGATCTGTTCAAAACCGCCGACTGAATTAGTCATAGCGACAAAAAACATTGAAGCCTGACCATCAAAGACGCCCTCGTCATATTCGATATGCATGTCAAGCGGTTTGATCCGGGGCAACAGTTCAGCACCCTTGGCAAGATAAGCTAGGTAGCCAAACTGTGACTTTAACTCCGATGGAACAGAATAAGTGATCTCTGACAACAAGCCACCCGCAGCGATGTTCACGAAATAGTTCTCGTTTGCCTGACCAATGTCCATTTTGACAGTTTGACCCTTGGCGATGACTTTAGCTGCAGCTAACGGATCTTCACGTGGGATCTTTAATGCCCGTGCATAGTCGTTAGTCGTTCCAGCAGGGATGATTCCCATCTTTGGTCGCTTATCCAAAGATGCGATCCCGTTAACGACTTCGTTGATCGTCCCGTCACCACCAGCGGCGATCAGGAGATCAAAACCATCTTCGGCCGCACGTTTAGCCTCATTTTGAGCGGAATTTTTCTCAGGAGTAGTCGCAAAAGCACTTGTTTCATAGCCGGCATTTTCCATAATGTCTAAAATACCGATCAAGTCCTTCTTCATGGCTTCCCTGCCTGAGGTCGGATTATAAATTACTCGACAACGTTTTTTCATAATTGATCTTTCTTTCGGGAAGTCATCTAACTAAGACACTCCCATTACCTTTCTTTCAGACTAGCCATTAGAAGTTTATTAACAACTTTGGGATTGGCCTTACCACGTGTTTGTTTCATGATATTACCGACTAGAAAACCAACGGCACGGTCTTTACCATTCTTGAAGTCTTCAATCGACTTAGCGTTATTATCCAACACTTCATCAATGATCGGCTGCAAAGTCTCTGGGTCTGATAATTGAACCATACCCTTTTCTTCGACCCAAGCCTTTGGATCAGTATCATTGGCAACGATCTGCTTGAAGACTTTCTTAGCGATCTTACTGGAGATCGTTTCGTCTTTGATCAAACCGATCATTTGTGCCAAATGTTCTGGTGTCAAAGCTAAGTCTGCTAGTTCAAGTTTCTTATCGTTCATGTAGGCACTCACATCGCCCATCAACCAGTTAGCCGCTAATTTAGGATCAGCACCGGCTGCAACTGTCGCCTCAAAGAAGTCTGACATTTCCATGGTCTGTGTCAAAACGTTGGCGTCATATTCAGTTACACCCCACTCATTGACATAGCGAGCACGTCGTTGTTCAGGCATTTCAGGAATGGAATCTTTAACTTCTTTGATCCAATCATCTGAAATATGGATCGGTGGTAGATCTGGTTCAGGGAAGTAACGATAATCGCTCTTACCTTCCTTAACACGCATCAAGACAGTTTCACCCGTATTAACGTCGAAGCGACGTGTTTCTTGTTGGATACTGCCACCAGCACGGATCACATTTTCCTGACGTTTTTCTTCAAATTTCAAACCAGAACGCACGTGTTCAAATGAGTTCAAGTTCTTCATTTCAGTTTTGGTCCCATATTGGTCAGAACCAATTGGACGAACAGAAATATTAGCGTCGGCCCGCATGGAACCTTCTTCCATTTTCACATCAGAGACCCCGGTAAACTGGATCACCTGACGTAATTTTTTCAAGTAAGCATATGCTTCATCCGCTGAAGCGATATCAGGCTTTGACACGATCTCGATCAGCGGTGTTCCCTGACGGTTCAAGTCAACGTAAGAATATCCGTCTGGATCATGGGTATTTTTACCAGCATCTTCTTCAACGTGCATTTCTTCGATCCCGATCTTCTTTTTAGAACCATCTTCTAGTTCTACTTCCAAGAAACCATCATGCCCAATTGGTGTTTGAGCTTGTGTGATCTGATAAGCTTTTGGATTATCAGGGTAGAAATAGTTTTTACGGTCAAAGTGAATATCTTTAGTGATGTGGCAATTCAAGGCTAAAGCAGCACGCATGCCGTATTCCAAAGCTCCCTGATTGACTTCTGGCAAAACACCCGGATAACCCCAGTCGATAACGTTGGTATTAGTATTAGGTTCTTGACCGTATTGCACGGGTGCGGGAGAAAATGCTTTAGAATTAGTTTTCATTTCAACGTGGACTTCAAGTCCGATTGTTGTAGTAAAGTTCATTAATTTTCCCCTCCGATCGTTGGAACTTCTTTGTGGAAGTCAGTTGCTTGTTCAAAGGCATAGCCAGCACGATACATTGTTTCTTCACCAAATTGTGGTGCGATCAACTGCATCCCGATCGGCAAACCATTTGAAAACCCAGCTGGCAATGACATACCAGGTAAACCGGTTAAGTTAACGGGGATCGTTAAGATATCATTCATGTACATCGTAACTGGATCATTGATCTCTTCACCGATTCCGAAGGCTGTTGACGTTGTCGTTGGAGCTAAGATCAAGTCGTAATTTTCAAAGACATTAGAAAAGTCCTGACAAATCAAAGTCCGAACTTGAGCAGCCTTCTTGAAGTAAGCATCATAAGTCCCGGCAGATAAGGAGAATGTTCCTAACATGATCCGACGTTTAACTTCATCGCCGAATCCTTCGGAACGAGAACGGACATAAACATCTTCCAAATTCTTAACATCGTCAGCCCGGAAACCATAACGGATCCCATCGTAACGTTGTAAGTTAGAAGAGGCTTCAGAAGAAGCAATGATGTAATAAACCGGTACACCGTACTTACTATATGGTAAGGAAACTTCTTCAACTGTTGCACCTAATTTTTCATAGATCTTGATCGCATTTTTAATAGCTTCACGCACATCATCAGCAACACCTTGGTCCATGAATTCTTTAGGCACGCCGATCCGCATCCCCTTGATATCACCATCAAGTTTAGCCGTAAAATCAGGAACTTCACGTTCTGATGTCGTAAAGTCATGCTTGTCATGACCTGCGATCGCACTGAGCATCAAGGCATTATCCTTCACGCTGCGTGTCATAGGTCCGACTTGGTCTAAACTAGAGCCAAAAGCAATGACCCCATAACGAGAAACACGCCCGTATGTTGGTTTGACACCTACAATACCGTTAAAGGCAGCTGGCTGACGGATTGAACCACCAGTATCAGTACCTAAAGCAGCGAGCAATTGACCCGAAGCAACTGCGGCTGCAGGGCCACCAGATGAACCACCAGGAACTTTAGTCTGGTCCCATGCGTTCTTAGTGATCTTAAAAGCTGAGTTTTCGGTTGAACCGCCCATGGCAAATTCATCTAAGTTCAACTTACCCACATTGATCATTTTCGCAGCATTCAACTTGTCCATAACTGTTGCGTCATAGACCGGTTCAAAGTTACCTAAGATCTTACTTGCAGCAGTTGTTTTCAAGCCCTTAGTCACGATATTATCCTTGATACCTACGGGGATACCAGCTAATTTGTCAGCGTCTGTAATACCATCTTCATCAACTTTTTTTGCAGCAGCTAAAGCCTGTTGCTCATTTAAAGTCAAGAAAGACTCGATCTTTTGGTCACGAGCCTTGATTTGTTCAAAGGTTTCAGCGGTCAATTCCTGGGCACTGAAATCTTTGTTAAGTAAACCTGCATGAAGTGATGACAGGTCATTTTTAAAGTAATCCATCGCTTAGCCTTCCTCACTTTCATCGATAATTGCAGGAACTTTCACGAAACCACGATCCTTTTGCGGTACGTTATGCATCAAGGTTTCACGGTCCGTGCCCTTGATAGCTTTATCTTCACGCATCACGTTTTTAGCTTCCGCAACAGTAGATGTCACTGGGACACCGGTCGTATCTACTTCACTGAGTTGTTGAACCATCTTGATGATGTCATCCATTTGGCCGGCAAACATCTGCAACTCATCATCAGTAAATTCAAGCTTGGCTAATTGGGCGACGTGCTTTACTTCATCGGCTGTGATTGCCATTTTATTTCCCTCTTTCTTATCATTTAGTTTTCAATAATTTCAAGTTAGCGACCTCAAGCTAAATAAATAGTTGGGCAGCCTCCGCACTATAAAGTAACGGAATTATTTCAAGTTAACACTTGCTATTCTAGCATATTTTCAGAAAAGTTTGACCCTATAATCACTAAAAACTGGACATGTATAAAGAACACGCCACAGTTTTTAGAAGTTTCTTTAGATTTAGATTGTGCCAGTCACTAAATGTGATGCTAAGTTTGCCAGACTTTGCTTCACATTTTAATTTGTAAAACAAACTTTTGGTTACTTGTATCTACATTTCATTTTATGCATCCAACTTTGCAAGACTTGGTCTGACATTTGTATTTGTAAAGCAAACTGAGTTAAAGTTACGCACACATTTCCATTTGTCCGACTAACTTTGCCAAACTTGGCATCACATTTACGTTTATCCGACTTACTTGGACACAGTTAGTGACGCATTCAATCACATCTACATCTGCCAACACAGCAGTTAGTCTAGTAGCTACTAAAGACGTGGGTATAGAAATCACCACTACCATCATCACGAGACAAGAAAGACTGGACAGAACCATCGGCACCCTTGACTGTAATATCGATCGGGATACCCGTTGGTAAATAAGTCCGAGCCGCTTGTGCGACGTACTGGGTGAAACTAGTGATCTCGGTTTGACTATAAAACTGGGTCGTGATGTTAACTTTCATACCTTGTAAGGATTTATTTTTATACTGTCCTTGAGCAGTTACACCGGCCAAGTTTGGGAAGAAGTTCTTGATCTTATTTTGGAAGCCTTCAAATGAAGTTTCATCGTTATCATTTGGCACTGACTTCGTTGCGGTCGCTGGGAAAGTATAGCTTGAAAGGTTGGTATCTTTCCAGCTCCCGATCTCATTTCCGCTCTTGCTGACAGTCGAAGCATAAAATGATCCACCGACTAAACTATCATTGGGTGCTTGTTCAAACAAAGCGATCATGATCGGTGTATCTGATGAAACACCTTTTTCTTTACGCACACGTGCTAACACTTTAGCTGCAGCGATCCGTCCTTGTTTAGTCATTTCTTCTTTAGAGATCTTAGACGTGTAGGTTGAACCGTACTGTTCTTTTTGGTAATAATCTTCCCGGTTCATCCCGATACCGATAGTGATACCGCCTAAGCTTAACTTACCGTCATTATCATTCATGTAATCTTGTTCTTCGATCTGTTGAATATACATCGGGTTCCGCTTTTTAGCGTCCTTTTCGCCGTTATCCTTAGGGTTTAGGCCCATTGGATTATCTCCTGACTGTCGATCTAACCAATCCTCAACTGTCGAACGAGATAAAATTTGTCCTTCTTGGAAAACGTACTTTTTAGGTGAGAATTGATTCTTAGAAAGTGATGTCAAACCAGATTCAAAACTCTGCAAATTCAACATGTTGTCTGCTTCTTGCGTGATCCCGACACCACGGGCCTTACTTGTCTTGTACTTTCCATTTCTGATCACACCTTGGTAATCTGAATCTTCAGTTTTACCAGTGGTTTGATAGCCCTTCTTAGAAGTGGTGCCATTTGTTTTGGCAGTATTACCAGAATTATTATTGCCATCTCCAGTATTCGAACACGCAGTGATCAGCAGGACTGACATCAGTAAGCTGATAAAAATTGCTGTCTTTTTTTTCATCGTTCTGCCTCCATTTTCTTGGTGAATTGAGCTTCATCCATGACCTGCGTGCCGAGTTCTTGCGCTTTAGTCAACTTGCTGCCGGCATCATGACCCGCGATCAATAATGAAGTTTTCTTGGAAACACTGCCAGTAACTTTTGCACCGCGGTCTTGCAACCATTTTTTAGCGTCAGCACGTGTTAGTGTATCAAGTGTCCCGGTCAAAACGACCGTTTGTCCGTTAAATTCACTTTCTTGTGCTTGCTGTTCAACTTGACTTGCAGTTTTTCCGAGATAGTTCATGTTCACATTTTGTTTCTTTAATTCCGTGATCAATTCTGCCACTTCATCAGTCGCAAAATATTTAACGATGCTTTCAGCGATCACACCACCCATCGAATCGATCTCTTCAATGTCAACAGCAGAAGCATCGCTGATCGCATCTAGGTCTCCAAAGTGTTGCGCTAAGATCCGCGCAGCCTTAGCACCGACATGCCGGATACCCAAGCCAAATAGTAAGTGTTCAACTGAATTTTGTCGGCTTGTATCGATCGCCTCTAATAAATTATTGGCTGATTTATCCTTAATTTTATCTAATTTCAATAGATCGTCTTTGGTCAAAGAATACAGGTCAGCAACATCTGCGATCAGATCCAGTTCAAACATTTGCTGGATGATCCGTTTGCCCAAACCACGAATGTCCATAGCATTCCGTGAAGCAAAGTGGATCACACTTTCTTTCAACAATGAGGGGCATTTCGGGTTCACACATCGTAAGGCAACTTCATCATCTAAATGTACCAACTCTGCTCCACATTCAGGGCAAGTAGTAGGTATCTCATATTCTTTAGAATCGTTCGGACGCTTATCTAAGACGACTTCTGAGATCTCAGGGATGATATCCCCTGCTTTATGCAGCTTGACGGTATCTAAAACACGGATATCCTTTTCTAGCATATAGTCTGGATTATGCAAAGATGCCCGACTAACTGTAGAACCCGCTAACAAGACCGGGTCCATGACGGCGGTCGGTGTGATCACACCTGTCCGTCCCACGGTCCATTCGATGTCGCGTACGACTGTTTCTTGTTCATCAGGCGGGAACTTGTAAGCGATCGCCCAGCGTGGGACCTTGACCGTATTCCCCAATTCTTGTTGCACCGTAAACGGATCGGCTTTTAACACGATACCATCGATATCATATTCAAGCTGGTCACGCTTGTCTTGATAATCATCGATATAGTGGTCGACTTCATCCATGTTAGTTGCCAAACGAGAATCGATATTAGTTTTAAAGCCCCACTCACGCATTTTTTTTAAGGCTTGGCTTTGCGATGTAACACCAAATTTTTCTGGTTCCATTAAGTAATAAATAAAGGTACTTAAATTACGCGCAGCCGTCACTTTCGAATTCAACTGGCGCAAAGAACCAGCTGCGGCATTTCTTGGGTTAGCAAAAACTGGCAAGCCCTGTTCTTCCCGGAATTCATTCAAACGTACAAATGAACTCTTCGGCATGTAACATTCGCCGCGAACTTCAACGGAAACTGGTTCACTTAGACGTAAAGGGATCGCATTGATCGTCTTTAAGTTTTGGGTGATATCTTCACCGATCGTCCCGTTTCCCCGAGTCGAGCCTTTGATAAAGACGCCATCTTCATATGTCAATGAGATCGCGAGTCCATCGATCTTCAACTCACAGTTAAAAGGGACCTTCTCTCCCACATTTTCATGTAAACGATCGATGAAATCTTGCAGTTCTTGTTTGGAAAAAACATCTCCTAAAGACAACATCGGCGTTTCATGAGACACTTTTTCAAAGCCGGATAAGATCTGGTCACCGACACGTTGAGTAGGCGAATCCGCAGTAATAACTTCGGGATGCTTTTTTTCTAAGTCTTGTAGTTGCCGGTATGTCTGATCATAAACAGCATCTTCGACGGTTGGCTGATCCAAGACATAGTATTGCCGACCCCACTGATTTAATTTTTGTCGTAAATTTTCAGCTTGTTTAGCACTATCTGCCTGCTTTTCCGCCATCATTTTTCCTCCTCGAACTACTTTTTACTTTCAGTATCAAAAATTGGTCAGCCAAAACATGCCTCCCAATTTTTAGTTCATTCCTATTTTATTTCTCTGTTCTCAAATGATTAAGTCTCACCACAAAATTTTACCAAACCTTATGACTCGCGCTTAGTGATCGGTGCAAAGGATGCCAAAAGTCGCTTGATCCCTTGCGAATCAAAGGCAATATCTAATTCAGTATTTTCACCGTCACCGCTAACTTTGACGACTGTTCCTTCGCCCCAAGCCTTATGAAAGACTTTGTCGCCGACATTCCAGGCTTTCTTCTCGGCACCTGTCGTGGTTGGTTTTGACACACTGCCCGGTTTCATTTGTGCTTGCTTAGACAAGTTGACCTGACGTGCTGTCTTACGTTGACCAGAACTTGCTTGATGCATTCCATCTTGTTGCAATAGGTCATCATCAATCTCTTCGATAAAGCGTGATGTTGGGTTGTTTTGTTTACGCCCATATAACATCCGTGAAAAAGCATTGGTCAAGAATAATTCTTGTTGAGCCCGCGTGATACCGACATAAGCTAAACGGCGTTCTTCTTCGAGTTCATCTTCGTCAGTCATCGCACGTGACAACGGGAAGATACCTTCTTCCATCCCGATCAAAAAGACCACTGGGAATTCCAAACCTTTAGCGGCGTGCAAGGTCATCATCGTCACTTCATTTTGTTCCTCATCAACACTATCCTGGTCAGAAACTAACGATAGTTCAGCCAAGAAATCAACGAATGGATCTTGATGTTCTTCATCTTCTTGCCAAGTAGAGTCATATTGTTGGGTCACAGTTAAGAACTCGTCCAAGTTTTCCAAACGACTCTCATTTTCCAGTGACTGTGTCTTTTTCAATGCTTTACGGTAACCTGACTTTTCCAAAATGGCATCTGTTAATTCTGTGACCGTAGCTGTCTGTTCCATTTCATGTAAGTCACGCATCAAGTGGGCAAACTTTTCCAATTGTGTTGCAGCCTTGCCAGTAATATTTGTCATGACGACATTTTCAGCCGCCTCTAACAAGCTCAATCCATTCACCGTGGCAAAATCCGTTAATTTGTCCAAACTAGCGGCACCGATCCCCCGCTTAGGTTCATTGACGATCCGGTTGAAACTCATCGAATCTTGAAGATTAGTTGCCAAACGCAAGTAAGCCAAAATATCGAGGATCTCCTTACGATCATAGAAACGATGAGCTCCAACGATCTTGTATGGGATATTAGTTTTAACAAAGGTTTCTTCCATTACACGTGATTGAGCATTAGTCCGATATAAGATCGCAAAATCTTTATACTTTTTACCCTGTTCACGAATGCCTTGTTGGATATTTTTAACGACAAAGTAAGCTTCATCATTGGCATTCATTCCTCGGTAATAATGGATCTTATCGCCCGGGTCATTTTCAGTCCATAATGTTTTGACTTTCCGATTCACATTATTTTTAATAACGGAGTTAGCAGCATCCAAGATCGTCTTAGTGGAACGATAGTTTTGTTCCAACTTGACCACTGTCGCATCGGGATAATCTTTTTCGAAGTTCATGATGTTTTCCATATTGGCACCACGCCAACCATAAATGCTCTGGTCGGCATCACCGACAACACACAAGTTACGCGTCCCGGCTGCCAACATATTGACTAAGCGGTATTGAGCTTCGTTAGTATCCTGATATTCGTCCACGTGGATATATTGGAATTTACGTTGATAGTATTCTAAAGTCTCTTTGTCTTGTACAAACAACTCGATTGTTTGCATGATCAGATCATCAAAATCCATCGCAGAGTCTTTACGCAACTCTTCTTGGTACTTTTCATAAGCCTGCGCTGTGATCTGTTCAACGGGGCTTTCAGCATTTTTCTTAAAGTCATCGACTGTCTGTAAGTCGTTTTTAGCATTTGAAATATTGCTTAAGATCATTCGCGGATCAAATTTCTTAGTGTCCACGTTTAGATCGGCCAAGATATGTTTCATCAAAGTCCGCTGTTCACTGGGACTAGCGATCGTAAAGGAACGACTAAAACCGATTTTTTCTGCTTCACGGCGTAAGATCCGCACACACAAAGCATGGAAAGTAGCGACCCAGATATCTGAGGCATCTTCGCCCAACAATTGGTCGACTCGTTCACGCATTTCTCTGGCAGCCTTATTAGTAAATGTGATTGCCAATACATGCCACGGCAAGACATTTTTTTCTTGGATCAAATAAGCGACCCGATGCGTTAATACACGCGTCTTACCACTGCCTGCTCCGGCCATGATCAAAAGCGGCCCTTCGATACATTGAACCGCTTGTGCTTGTTTATCATTCATTTTGTCTAGTAGGTTATTTTGACCCAAATTATTCAATCCTCTCTAAATCTTCAGTCTGCTACATTATAGCACAGGACATCCCTTCTTGGGCACTGGTCAACCTCTGTAAAGGTATCCATTTTTAAAGAACTTAACATGGCCCATCTGGTATTTTTCTAGCACCACCGTTGAGTATAAGCAAGTTTTTAAAATTAGACTCGCTGCTTTTTTGTTCTGACCTTGCACTATCTGGTAACTAAAAAAAGAGCTGCGACATAACTAACTGCGCGATTCTAAAAAGGTCGCCGACTTAACCCATTTAATGGGATAGATCGACGACCCTTAAACGTGATTCAAAAGATTGAAGCCTTACTAAAGTTCTTCAGTTTGCTACGGCCCAAAATAATGCAATCGTTGTTACGATTGGCTTCAAAACATCTTTTATCTCACTCTTGATTTTCATTTTTTTCTTCAGTCGGCTGTTCTTCATCCCAGATCCCCGTAGAATCCAACTGCTTTTTGGCTTCATAACCATCATCAGCCGTGATCGCCACAAAACCGCTCTTAGATTGAGGTAACATTGAAGCCGGATAGCGGAAGAAATGGTAAAACCAGTTATCTTTTAAGACCCACTGAGTCTTGATCGACTGCTGATCTTTTTCTTGGAAGAAACCGATCGCTGCTTGTTGAATGATCTTAGATGTTACAACTGGCATATTCACAGCCGCACGTATTTGTTCTTCTTCCAAAGAAACATTACTAATATACTGATAAATATAGCCTGATTCATGAAGAGCAGGTACGATACGTTTGACATAGATCGCCTGTGACTGTGTCAAGAAAAAGCCAACTTCCATCACACCGACGTAATTTAAATTATCACCGATCTGACTTGCAATATTTTTAAGCTCATCCCAGATCTGATCTGCAACTTTAGCCGGCCCTACGACCTGATTTAAATGATGTACCTGATAGAAAGTTTCTAACGGAGCTAAAAAGCGCATTGTGCCACTTTGTTCACGTACCATCACGATCGAGATCTCACGTTCATACGGGACCCACGATTCTAAAACAAAGGTTCCCTGTTCAACCAATTCTGCACATTTGGCCACATCAGACTGCTTACGTAAAATAAACTGAGAATTATGCATCAGTCCCTTTTGGATCGGCTTTAAGACACAGGGAAAACCGATCGACGAAATTGCTTGATAAATATCATCCAAGCTCACGATCGTCGAGTAAGGCGCAATATTGACGTTGATCTGCTCAAAAAAAGTTCGTTCTAACAAACGATCTTGCATCAACTCTAAGGCCTCACTACCCTGAGGAACATTAGTGAATCTTTGAATAAATTTAATCGACTCAGAACTAACTTGTTCTGACTCGTAGATCACTAGATCACAACGTTCAGCAAACTTTTGTAATTGTAACTGATCATTACCACGGCCTACGATCGCCATGTCAGCCTCCCTTAATGTGGGGCTTTCAGCGTTGGAACCATAAGCTGCGACTTTAAATCCCATCTGTTTAGCCTTACGGACCAATTCAATTCCATTTGGGCTATTACCGATCACACCGATCGTACTACTAGGAAATATGACTTTTTCTGCCACTTTTGTTTCACTACTTTCCTTATCTTTCAAATATTACTTTCAACTAAAAGCATAACATAATTCGACTGATTTAGCGGCGATTTACAACTTTCTTTATTAAAAAATATAATCTTTTATATTTGAACAAAAAAGCTGCTCATCTCTTTTGCAAGCAGCTTATTTGTTCTTATTCTATAAAATTTCTTATTCACCGACAAAGTGAACTTTATCATCTGCAAATGAAGAGATCTGAGCTAATGATTCTAAACGAACACCCTGATCACGCAAAAGTTGGCCACCATTTTGGAAGGCCTTTTCAACCACGATCCCGACACCTTCAACATGTGCATCTGCTTGCTTACAAATTTCTAACAAACCAGAAACGGCCTGTCCGTTGGCTAAGAAATCATCGATCACTAAAACATTGTCTGTTTGGAGTAAAAACTTCTGATCAACGGAAATTGTATTAGTAACTTTTTTAGTATACGAATAAACATCAGCGGTAAACAATGAAGTATTCATCGTTGAGCTCTTTGTCTTCCGGGCAAATAAAACTGGCACATGCAAAGCCAAGCCAGTCATGATCGCCGGTGCAATACCTGACGATTCAACCGTTAAGATCCGCGTAATGTGATTATCACGGAACAAGTGTGCAAATTCTTGCCCGATCGTATTCATCAATTCTGGATCGATCTGATGGTTCAAAAAGGAATTGACTTTCAAGACATTACCAGGCAAAACCAACCCATCTTCCCTGATCCGTTTTTCTAAAAATTTCACTGAATTTTTCCTCCTAAACTCTTCTATCCCGTATAACTGCAACAACACAGCTTATGTTAATATCAAGAATATCACAACAGTTGCCAAGCGACAATCTTTGTAAACGTTACAATCGTGGATTTTTTACTAAGGTCACAAGTCATATTGGTCTAAATGATATTCTTGGATCAGGTCGATCAGCTTTTGCGCATAATCAGGATCCGTTGCATATCCATTAGATTGCAAGGCCTTGGCAGCCTCCTGGTAATTTTTAGCATTAATGACACCCTGATAATGTTTAGAATCCCAGCCTGTTCCGTTTACAAATAACTGAGTGTGCGCCGCGATCGACTGATCATAATTATCATATGCTGCAAAACGATCTTTGACCGTGATCCACTGGCCATTCACATATTCTTTAGTAGTTAGTAGCGGGCTATTCGGGTCAGAACTTTTGACCCCAAATAAATTATGATATTTAGTAGACAGTTCACTTGTGCCCCAATCTGACTCTAAACTTGCTTGTGCCAACGTGATGCTTGTGAATACATGGTGTTGTCGTTGTTGCTTTTGTGCACTCGGAACTAATTCTTTGATAAATTCCTGCTTACTCTTTTGCCCTGTCGTCTGTTCGACCTTGGGTGTTTCATCATGTTTGTCGAACCACTTGATCGTCTGTATAGAAACTAAGGTCACTAAAAGTACGACCAAAATCAAATCAGGCCATCTAAAAGTAACTTTTTTCGAATTGCGTTTAGAATTAGGACGTCTTTTTTTGGTCTGACGTGGCTTTTTAGTTGTTTTTCTAGTACTTTGTTTCTTTTTTTGTGGCAATCATTTCATCTCTTTCGTACGCGCTTGAGTAATGGTTTAGCGATCAAAGGACTTACAAGTGCAGCGATAATAGCTTCAGGGATCCCATTTGTTCCGACTACGCCTAAGATATACGGCATCATAGCTTTTGTATCGATCTGATACAAAGCCTGCGAATGTCCATTGTAAAATAAATAAATTTGCCCTAAAACTAAGAGTGTGTTTATCAGCGACCCTAATAAAGCTGCAATGCCCATCGCCAAGTATTGCTTCTTAATTTTATTTGTTAACCAAATAAAAACATAGCCCGCAACTACCCCGATCAAGATCCGCGGTAACACTGAAACTAGCGGATTTACAAAAACGATCGCAGCTAAAGGACTAGTCGGCCAAACAAAGGCCCGGATCCAGGTGATCACACCCCAGATCCCACCAACAACTGCACCACCGCTCGGCCCTAAAGTCAAAGCAGCAATAATGACTGTCACATGTATGATCGTTAAATTAAGTGGACCGACCGGAATATAACCTAAAAATGGCACAAAATTTTGCATGATAATAATTGCTGCAAATAATGCATATAAAACTCTGCGGTAAGTCTGGTCACTTTTAACCATTTCTTTTACCTCCACTAAAAACGAAAAATTTTTAAATCATATTTTACGAAACAAGCTGTCTTTCTCTAATTATTGTCTATTATTATAGCATATTTAGCCCGATAGCTTACGCGCTATTTTGAACGTGCAAGTTAAACTTTAGAAAAAATAAAAAACGGCTGCTCGCTAGCAGTCGCTTTTATCCTTAAGTATCTATTTCGACTCAAAACACTTAGTATAAAACTACAGTTCTTCGTGAACGATTTCAACAGTTTGACCCAAAACTCGCTTAAAAATCGCATAATCTCGGGGTTCGATCTCGTCTTCCAAACGTTGTTGCAACGTCTCCCAGAATTCTTCATTAGTTTTAATACTATTGGCATATTTTTCTGTGGTCGTTAGATGTGTGACCCGATGATCAGAAGGATCGATCCGTTTTTCGATCAAACCTAAATTGATCAGCTTCTTAATATGATAGTTAGTATTTGGTGTAGACTGTCCTAACATCCGTGAGATCTTACCGATCGTTGGTTGTTTCAACTGGTAGATCGCCTCTAAGTAATATACGTCGATCGCCCCTAATTTGGCCGACTCCTCATCTTTATACTGTTGACTTGTCAACTGTAAGATCTGTGTTAGATCAGTCATAAGTCTCTGTAACGAACTCATAATAATGATACCCCCATATTTAATTTTGCCCCTACAAATTATATCAAAAAGAATCAATACGTTAAATATTATTCTCTTGATTCTTCATATATACAGTGTATATTGTACGACATTTACAGTAGAACGCAAGAAAATTATCTTGATTTTTTCAAATTAAATTTTTAACACAGAATGTGAAATCCAATAAATTCTAGTGTTTTATCCGCATAAAATAAGTTGACCTCCATGGAATAATAATATTTTTATACGAGTTTGGAAGAACATATCTTTAACTAATTTACTGCACTGTCCAAATTGAACGAACTTGTTATCACCCTAAATTTAAATAAATTTATTGAGATGTTTTTCCTTATCAGTCAAATGAACAAGTTCTTGCCAGCTAAGAAAGCAGCTTCACCTAAGTTTAAATTTACTTAATCAGCTTAACCATTTCTTATAAGCTTTTTTATATGCACCAGGCCACTGACATGCTATAATCATAAACAATTGAATTAACATATATGTCTGTCTTCGTAGCTGGTAACTAACTCAACTGACAAATTTCAGCATTAGTCGTTCAGCTATTCGTCTTTTTTCGTTTGACTCCAGTATTTTTAAGGAGGGATCCTATTGACGCATAGCATTACAAAATTATTATGGTGCTTATTGACAATTGTTGCATTTACATTGGGATTGATCGGTTTGGCTTTACCAGTCTTACCTCAATTACCATTTCTTATCACAGGCTTTTTTGGTTTATCCAAAGTGTCACCTCGTTTTCACCATTGGATCACAAATACCAAAGTCTACAAGGCGTTATTCGGTAGTTTAACTACACACTGTAAACAAAAGAAACAAGAATTTGAAGAACGTGGGATCAAGTGGTATGAATCTCTTTACCTCAAGATGATGTCAGTCATCTTGGTCCAAGATTAAATTTACTCGAATCATACGTACAAAATACGTACGATTCTTGTCATACATAAGATATACGCAAAGCAGCTAGGACATAACTAGCCGCGCGATCCTAAAAAAGGGTCGTCGATCTATCCATTTAATTGGTTAGATCGACGGCCCTTAAACGTGTTCTAAAAGATTTATTTTTTGGTCCTATTTATTTTCTTCTGCCAGCGCCTTTTTCAAAGCAGCTGCCAACGGACTTTCGGCTGGTTCTTCGTCTTGGTTCACTTTTTTGATCAAACGCTTTTCTTCGTGTTTGGTCATCTTCTTGTTATTTCTCTTCTTATTAGTCGGCTTTTCTGTCGTCCCGTCAAACTTACAGTGGAAATAAGTACCGTTTTTACCTTCGATCAGCAGCATCTTCTTATGACACTGTGGACAGCGGTGGTTAGTCACCATGGCTTCTGCTCGACGGTGATAATCACACTTGGTATTCGTACAAACTAATAACTTACCGTTACGCGTATTTTTCTCTTTTAACAACGAATTGCACTTAGGACATTTCTTAGAAGTCAGTGAATGATCTTGATATTTCTTTTTACTTTGTTTGATCTCAGCCACTAGTTTGGTCGTTTCTTCTTCGATTTCTTTTAAGAAAGCCTGGCTGTTGTATTTACCATGAGCGATCTGTTCTAATTGTTCTTCCCATTTAGCTGTCAATTCTGGCGTAACTAAGGCTGGATTGACTAATTGAAGCAACTGCCGTCCTTTAGGAGTAACTTGCAGGCTTTTATTAGTGCGTTCCATTAATTCTGTCCGTACCAATTTTTCAATGATCTCAGCACGAGTAGCCGGTGTCCCTAAACCATATTTTTCCATCTTAGCTAACAGACTACCTTCACTTAAAGGAGCTGGTGGCGTTGTTTGTTCAGCCGAGATCTTAAATTTAGGACTGATCTGTTCACCCATTTGCCAGTCACGTTGACTTACATCTTGGGCTTTTTCACCCTTCCAGCCAGCTTCGATCACTTTTTCCTGGCTAAAAACAAATTTATCATTACCAAACTGAACGGTAATCTTTTCTTGTTTAGTTTGGTAGGGCTGGGCAAATAACCCAGCAAAACGTTGCGTGATCATTGTATAGATCCGGTGTTCATCCTGTGATAATTTATCGTAACGCGGTTTTTGTTCTGTTGGGATCAACGCATGGTGGTCAGTCACTTTTTTATCGTTGAAAACTTTTTTCAAAACGACTTGGCTACCATTGGCCAAATAATCCTTGGCTTCCGGTATTAAATTACTGATCGCCTGCAGCCGTTCTTTCATAGTCGACTTGAGATCAGAGCTCAAATATTTACTGTCAGTCCGCGGATAAGACACGATCTTATGAATCTCATAAAGGCTCTGAACTAAAGATAGAGTCTTTTTAGCTGAATAACCATAAGCCTGATTAGCTTCACGTTGTAACTCGGTCAGGTCATAGGGCAACGGAGCCTGTTGCGATTTATCCTTATGCGTGATATCAACTACCTTACCGTGCTGTTGGTCAAGCTCTTTGACCACGGCTTGGGCTGACTTCATATCCTTGATCTCAAACTTATCTTTTTGCTGGCGGTGAGCTTTTTTCCCATCGACCTCTAAGTTGATCGTATAGTATTTTTGGGGCTTAAACTGATTGATCTTTTGTGCTTGTTTGTCAACTTGAGCTAAGGTCGGTGTTTGAACTCGTCCAGCTGACAAACTATCGTCATATTTGACTGTCAATGCTCTTGTCACATTCAAACCAACTAGCCAATCTGCTTTGGCACGCGCTAGAGCTGAGTAATAGAGGTCATCGTATTGCTTGGCAGGTTTCAATGAATTAAAACCTGCCTTGACCGCCTTAGTTGTCTGCGAAGAGATCCATAGTCGTTTGACTGGCTTATTAAACCGGATATACTGTAAGATCCACCGCGCAACTAGTTCTCCTTCTCGTCCAGCATCCGTTGCGATCACTGCTTCTTTAATATCTTTCCGCTTAGCCAAACTTTTGATCGTTTTTAATTGACCTTGGGTTTTTGGTAGCGGCTTGATGCCGATTTTTTTAGGCAACATCGGTAAAGTTTCTAACTGCCACTTGCCCCAATTTTTATGCAGATCTTCAGGCATTTGCAGTCCTAACAGATGTCCCAAAGCCCAGGTCACAACGACCTTGTCCCCTTCAAAATAATTTTTATATTTTTGCGTAGCACCCAACGTCTTACTTAGATCACGGGCTACACTTGGCTTTTCTGCCAGAATCAATTGTTTCATATTAAATAATATTCCTTTCGCGTACACCTTACCCTATTGAGTGTAGCATATTTCGAAGCACAAAACGACTATCGCAAAGTCAGCAACAAATCGACTGCCTAACTACAGCAGACGGCTTCATGCTGGATAACTTGTGTTGCTTACTTCGCCGGAGTTTGCGTTACATTTCTACTTGTAAGACTTACTCGGTCAGAGTTTGCGTCACATTACCTCTTGTAAGACTTACTTTGCTCAAGTTTGCATCACATTTTCTCTTGTGAGACTTACTTCGCCCAAGTTTACCTTACGTTCTTATATATTAATCCCTTAAACCTTTAGAGACAGTTTTTTATAAATGAACACAAAAAAAGCACCCCTCCGACAGGAGAGATGCCCGACATTTCAATGAATGACTATTTAAGGTTAACTGTAGCGCCAACTTCTTCAAGTTTTGCCTTGATGTCTTCAGCTTCGTCCTTAGAAACGCCTTCCTTGATAACTGATGGAAGACCATCAACCAAGCCCTTAGCGTCTTTCAAGCCAAGACCAGTGATGTCTTTAACAGCCTTGATAGTCTTAACCTTAGCTGTACCTTCGCTAGCTAATTCAACGTCGAATTCTGTTTGTTCAGCAGCACCGTCGCCACCTGCAGCACCTGCAGCTGCAACTGGAGCAGCAGCTGAAACACCGAATTCTTCTTCGATAGCTGAAACTAAATCGTTTAATTCAAGAATGCTGGCTTCTTTAAGGTCAGCAATGATTTTTTCTGTATCTAATGCCATTTTGATTTCCTCCAAATTTTTAATCAAATATATTTAAAATACAACCTTAGGCTGCATCTTCATCCTTGTTGTCAGCAACTGCTTTAACAGCATAAGCGACATTGCGCACTGGTGCTTGCAATACTGAAAGCAACATTGACAATAAGCCGTCGCGGTCTGGCAACTTGGAAAGAGCGTTGATATCTTCGATAGAAGAAACCTTTCCTTCGATAACGCCACCCTTGATGCTTAATGCTTCGTTGTCTTCAGCAAATTTAGCGATCACACGTGCAGGAGCGGCAACATCTTCGCTACCGAATGCAACTGCAGTTGGTCCTGCAAATACTTCGTCTAAGCCTTCATAGCCTGCTTTGTCTGCAGCACGTTTTAAGAATGTGTTTTTAACAACACGCATCTCAACGCCAGAATCACGTAATTGCTTACGTAGATCAGTAACTTCTTCCACCGTCAAACCACGATAATCGACGACGACGATCGATGAAGCATTATTGAATTTTTCAACAACACTGTCAACAATTTCAGCTTTTTTGGCAATAACTTCTTTACTCACTTGATTCACCTCCCAGTCGTTGTGTGAAACTTTCTTATACAAATAAAAAAGCTCCGTATCCACCAAGACACAGAGAGAGAATAAATTACTTTACTCCTCGGCAGGATATTAAGGCTTAAGCCACCTGAGTCTTAGGTAGAATCATATACAAAAATTGACCTCTATAAATGTAACATGTACATAAATAGAAGTCAACTATACTTTCTAATTTAATTTTTTAAATTAAAGAGATGAAGCATCAAGTGTAACACTTGGGCCGAATGTCGATGCTAAAGAGATATGTTCTACATAAACACCTTTAACAGATGATGGACGAGCCTTTGTGATCACATCGTTGATAGTCTTAAAGTTACCTTTGATAGCATCTTCGCTAAATGAAACTTTACCTAACGAAACATGAACGTTACCGTCACGGTCAGTTCTATAAGTAACTTTACCAGCCTTAGATTCTGTAACAGCTTTGTTAACATCCATTGTTACAGTACCTGTCTTAGGGTTAGGCATCAAACCTTTTGGTCCAAGAACACGGCCTAAACGACCTACTTGAGCCATCATGTCTGGTGTAGCAATAGCTACGTCAAAGTCCAACCAGCCATCTTGGATACGAGCAACTAAGTCTTCGTCACCAACAACATCAGCACCAGCATCTTTAGCTTCTTGTGCCTTAGGGCCTTTTGCAAAGACAACAACAGTTTGATCTTTACCAGTACCATTAGGAAGCACAACAGCACCACGTAATTGTTGGTCTGCTTGCTTTGTATCTACGTTTAATTTGAAAGCTGCTTCGATACCTGCATCAAAGTTAGCAAAGTCGATCTTCTTAACCAAGCTGATTGCTTCGTCAAGTTGGTATTCTTTGTTTGCTTCAACCTGTTTAGCGGCTTCTAAATATTTCTTGCTTTTCTTTGCCATTAGTAAATTTTCCTCCTTGCAATTTGTGGTCTATCGGATAAACCTCCCACTTGATACATTCACTTTCGCGAAGTATCCGTCTGACAGGCATGGGAACTAGTCTTCAACAGTAAAGCCCATGCTCCGTGCAGTACCTTCAACCATGCGCATAGCAGCTTCAACGTCTGCTGCGTTTAGATCTTGCATTTTTGTTTCGGCAATTTCCTTAACTTGGTCTTTAGTTACACTGGCAACCTTGTTTGTGTTAGGTTCACCGGAACCTTTTTCAACGCCAGCAGACTTCTTAAGTAAAACAGCTGCAGGTGGTGTCTTTGTAACGAAGTCGAATGAACGGTCTTCATAGACACTGATCACAACAGGGATGAGCATTCCTTCTTGGTCAGCAGTACGGGCATTAAATTCCTTAGTGAAGCCCATGATATTGATACCGGCCTGACCCAATGCAGGACCAACTGGCGGTGCAGGAGTTGCTTTACCAGCAGGGATCTGCAATTTAACAACGTTTGTTACTTTTTTTGCCACGGTGTATTCCTCCTTATATTCCGTGTGTGGTACGGATGGCCATGAAATTTGGCCTCCCACAGGTATGCCAAAAGCATACCTATAAAATATAGCATGCCACTCACAGGTTTGCAAGCAGTTTTCACATATTTAAAAAACTGTCGTGCTTGATCGACCCGTAATAAGTTAGCTAGCCACACGATCATTAGTTAAACTAACTTGTCAACTTGATCAAAGTTAAGTTCAGCCGCTGTTTCACGACCAAACATTTCAATGTCGACCCGTAATTTCATCTTTTCATTGTCGATCTCAGTGATCTTACCGGCCATACCAGAAAAGGCACCATCGACGATCGTAACTGAGTCACCTACTTCAGCATCAAATTTTTCATGACGTGAACTAAGGCCTAACTGATGCAAGATCCCTTCGATCTCTTCATCAAGCAAGGGTGCAGGCTTACTACCAGCACCATGTGAACCAACGAATCCTGTAACACCTGGTGTATTACGTACTACATACCATGACTGATCTGACATGACCATTTCCACTAAAACATAGCCAGGGAATGTCTTAATTTTTTCTACTTTTTCTTTACCTGTCTTAGTCGTTTCTGCTTTTTCTTCTTCCGGCACAACTACCCGAAAAATGTTGTCTTCCATCCCCATTGACTGGGCACGAGATTCCAAGTTAGTTTTTACCTTGTTTTCGTAACCCGAATAAGTATGCAAAACATACCATTTTTTTTCGATATTTTCGGCCATTTTCTTTCCATTCTCCTTTTTCAATACTTTGGTTATCTCTAATTTACTATTTTTTGCCAAAATAAAAAAACCTCGACCACGCGAAGTTTTCCTACCAGTTAATTGTAGCAAATTACTGACATAATTGCTAGTTTGTTTAATTGAACTAGACAAATAATTGTAAAACGAACTGGACCAGATAATCAACGATCGCAAAAAAAATCGCAAAGGCGAGTGTCATTAAAATAACGGTTGACGTATCACGCCGATTTTCTCGTGCCGTGGGCCAAGTAACATCTTTCATTGTTTGTTTAACATCTTTAAGAAATTTCATTTTTAAGCCTCCATAGTTCCACGAAATTAAAGCAGCTTATTTAGTTTCACGATGTAATGTGTGTTTACCACAATACTTACAAAACTTTTTTACCTCTAGCCGAGAAACTCGGGCAGGATTTTCCACTAAAGTGTAATTCCGTGAACCGCATTCTGAGCACGCTAAGGCAATTTTTCTTTTTCCTGCCATTTTTCAGTTCTCCTTCGATAATATCAATAGTAACTCTATCATGGATGATCTGACCAGTCAATACTTTGGGCGCTGGCTAAAAATCAGCACAAACAAATCAACGACTCTAGTTTTCAGTCAAACTCAAGCCGGCAAAAAATTTTACTAGTTACGATCAATAGCCGTTAGTACGAAGAGTTTTCACCGAGACAAATGATCAAGTAGGCTTTTTAGCTCGGCTAGTTGTTCTTCACTCCATGGATTACCTCGCACAGAATGTTCATCTTGATAATGCCTAGCGGTCTGCTTAACTTCTTTTTGTGCGCGCCGAATA
>DXAP01000025.1 GCA_019116985.1 Candidatus Ligilactobacillus excrementavium
CGTTAAATTAGCTGGTGCAGGCGGAGAACGGGTTGATTTCTCGTTATATTCCTTGCAGATCCCCGTCCCCGCTAAGAAAGATTCTGTTGAATTACCACCAACTCAAGACATCATGGATAAATTAGTACAAAATGGGATCTCAAAACAAAAAATTAAAAGCATTAGGATCGGTTACCGTTCTGAGGTCAATGGCTCATCTAAGCAGGTGATCGACCTGATTCCAACTTATTTCATACAATATAACGGCAGCTGGGTCGATTATCAAAGTGTTTTAGATGGTAAAGTATCCTAAAGAAAGGCGGGAAGAGATTGAATTTTAGAAGAATCGAGTGGATCTTTTTAATTGCTTTTATCGCCTTGGATATTTTCTTGATCGGTGCGTACTATAACCAAAATGGAGTTGAAACTGAAAGAGATACAGGTGGTGCTCGGACCACGACGTCAGTTTTACGAAGTTTGAAAGATGACCAGATCAGTTATCCTAAAAAATTATCGACCAAAGAAGAAGCTGGCTATTACATTGCCAATCCAAACGATGATTATCTTTCGACAAAGATCGATCAATTGGGTGAAAATAAGGCTGAATATTCTAAGCATGATAAGAAATTAAGTGTGACTTTTGATAAAAAAATCAAGTTAAGTAATAGCGACCAACCTGAAAAAACATTAGACAAAGTGATTCAGAATAGCTCATTGGTAGTGGAAGGTAATAAATATCAGTACGAACCGAATTTTTCGAGTAAAAATGAAGTGGTCTATACACAAGTAGTGTATGGAAAGAAACTATCTTCTGAAGAAGGAATACTGAAATTTAATATTTCTAATGGTTACGTTATAGGTTATTCGCAAACTTATTTACAAGACATTGAGATCTTACGTGAAAAGAAAAAAACGATCAGTCAAAAAAGAGCATTGGTTTGGTTGTATCAGTATAACAAGTTGCCTGCAAACTCTAAGGTCAAATGGGGTAAGTTGGGCTACACCAAATTATTGAGTGTCAATGGAAGCACGGTCTATATCCCAGCGTGGAATTTCGCGGTTAAGACTGAGGATAGTACGGTTTATCGTAGAATAAATGCGTTTAACGGAGCGGTAATGGAGTAAAGTAAACTTGATAAAAATAACGGGAGTGAGACAAAAGATGTTTTGAAGCCGGTCTGTAACGCAATCATTGTTACAGTAAGGCTGCAATCTTTTGGAACACGTTTAAAAACAGAGAGCGGAGCGTGGGGTTTAGAAGGTGAGCACTAATTGACTAGCTGGGTATAATGCGTTTTTTGCATTAAAGCCGGCTAGTTAGTTAGGCACAACCTTCTGCCAGGCGAAACTCATTTAAGGGCTGTCGATTTAACCCATTTAATTGGGATAGATTGATGTCCCTTTTAGTATCGCACAGCTAGTTATGTCCCAGCTTCGTTTTTGTGTGGATCGACTAAAAAAGTCGATTGTAAGCAAGCTGTGTTATACGTAAAAATGAAAGCTTATTTGGAGCATAAAAAAAGGCTGGGACAAAACAATATCCCAGTCTCTTCTTTTGCTAAAAATAATTAAATTATCGCTTGTAATTTTTATAGCATAAACGCGTTTCAAAAGTCTGACTCCTCAATGTAATGCCATTTACGCCATTCCTGTTCTGCGCTTTACTACGGCCAAAAATGGCGTAAACGACGTTACATACCGGCTTCAAAACGCCTTTTGTTCCGCTCTCAATTAGTAGCTATTATAGAAATGTTTATTTGCCGATATAACCGATCCACATCGCAAAAACTAAGATCATCAATACGATAACTGTGATCCAAACATAAAGTTTGTCGCCTTCTTTAGCAAAAGCATAGATCGAAACTACGACTCGCAATACGGGTGTTAAAATTAGCAGGAATAAGCCTAACATGGTAATGGCAAAAGGCTTAAAGGCAGCTACTCCTTGAAAAATAGTAGCAAAAGTCGTCGGAAAAGTTCCAGCAGGATAGCCAGTTTCACCTGTGATCAAAGCTAAGACTAAGCCAATAATGATCACAACAGCTGAAGTAATAACGCCGATACGTAAGACATGACCGATCACTAATTCGATCTCGGTCATCTCATCATGTTTCTTTTTTTCTTCATCTGTCATCCAAAGTTCACCCCAAATCCTTTAAGGAACATTTGTAATCCGATCAAAAACAGTACCGGAATAAAGATTTTGCGCAAAAGCGTGGCTTGCAGATGTTGCATGATGCGTGAACCGATCGTCGCTCCGAGTAAAATACCGATCGCAAGTGGTGCGGCGATCTCTGGTTTGATAGAACCATTAAAGAAATAAACCGTTGCACTAGCGGCCGCCGTAACACCCATCATTAAATTACTAGTTGCACTGGAAGGCTTGAGCGGCATCTTCATGATCGTATCCATTGCGATCACTTTGAAAGCCCCACTACCGACACCAAGTAAGCCACTGGCTAAGCCTGCACCAAACATCATCGAAAATCCACCAGGAACGTTGGAAACTTTATAATCGACTTGTTTTTTGTTTGCTTGGTCATAATAAGTACTGTTTAACTTTAGCTTTTCAGACAGTTCATCTGGCACCGTATCTTCCGCATCTTTCTTACTGGTCCGCAACTTATGTAACATATTCCATGATGAAAATATTAGCAACATCCCAAATAAAACGTAGAGTACTTTAGCTGGTAAGACACCTGTCAAAATCGCACCTAAGATCGCACCCACAGTTGTAGCGATCTCTAAAAACATAGCGACACGCAGGTTTAACATATCGTCTTTTAAATATGCGATCGAGGCACCTGAGCTAGTGGCGATCACTGAGATCACACTAGCACCGATCGCGTATTTGATATCTAAGCCAAGAGCGATCGTCATGATCGGAGTCACGATCATACCGCCACCGATGCCGAAGATCGCACCAAAGATTCCGGCAAAAAGTCCGACTCCGGCCAATATCAGAATTGAATTGATCAAAGTATTTCTTCCTTTCAAATTATTGCTGCAAAAATTATCCGTAGCAGGATAATAGTTTCATTATACATGAAAGACTATGTGGAGCAATGGTTGAGTGCTTACTGCAAGTGAAGGGTGATTAAATTTCTGGTTCAATATCGCAGTAAAAATGCTTAAGTCGATCAGTGAAGTTGGAAAAAAGGTGAGTAAACTGTTAGTATAGAAAGCGGAAACTTCAAGAAAGGGATCACCATAAAATGTCTCAAAGCGAAAATGAAGATAACTTAAAAATTAGTATTTTAGCCAGCGGGAGTACTGGTAATGCAACATATGTTGAAACTCCCGGACATAAAATATTGATCGATGCTGGTTTATCTGGCAAAAAAATAGAAGAACTCATGAACTCGATCGGACGGACCTTGAAAAACGTCGATAGTTTATTTGTGACCCATGAGCATACTGACCATAGTAAAGGTGTGGGTGTGTTGGCTCGCCGTTATGGTTTAGACGTTTACGCTAATGAAGGTACATGGGGTGCAATGGGAAGTCGGATCGGTAAGATACCCGTTGAACAAAAACATATTTTACCCGCGGGACAAGTTCAAGCACTTGATGGCTTGGACGTGGAAAGTTTTAGTGTTTCACATGACGCGGCTGATCCACAGTTTTATGAAGTACATTATCATGACAAAGCTTTTGCGATCATCACTGATACGGGATATGTCTCTGACAGAGTTCGTGGAACGATCAGTGATGCCGATGGTTACTTATTTGAATGTAATCATGACGTTGAAATGTTGCGGATGGGTGGTTATCCATGGCCGTTAAAACAACGTATTTTAAGTGATACTGGACATTTGTCCAATGAAGATGGGGCTAATGGTTTGATGTCAGCCTTAGGTAACCGGACGAAAAAAATTTATTTAGGACATTTGAGCCAGGAAAATAACGTCAAAGAATTAGCACATATGACTGTACAAACGATGATGCAAGGACATGACCTAGCAGTCGACCATGATTTTGCGTTACTAGATACTGATCCAACTCAAGCCACACCGTTAACGGTAATTTAAAAATAAGAAAAGTGGCTGGGACATAACTAACTGTGCGATTCTAAAAGGGTCGTCGATCTAACCCCATTAAACGGGATAGGTCGACGGCCCTTAAATGTGTTCCAAACTACTGTAATAATGCAATTAGCGTTACAAGTTGGCTGCAAAGAATCTTTTGTCTCTCTCTTTTCTTTTTAAGATTATTAAATTTATGGTAATATTGGTTTATCATTTATATTAAAGCAATTTCATAAATTATAATATAAAATAATAAGCTATGAGAGGAGTTTGGCCATGAACAATAATGGACAATTCAATGGCGAATATAAAGAAGTGGACCCAGAAAATGGTTCGCCAAATAATTCAGGAGGCCCGCGTGGTCCCAAATTATGGAAAGTTGTTTTGATTGCGTTGATCGCTGGGGTGATCGGCGGCGGTGTAGTCGTAGGCGGGTACAGTTGGTACCAAAACCAGCAAGATGAGCAGTTGAATTCGGACAATTCCAAGGCTAAAACTAAAACAAGTAATGTAAAAGTTAACGTTTCGTCAGACGCTGAAGGTGCTTTTAATAAGATCAAAGGCGCAGTGGTTTCAGTTGAGGCCTATTCTAAAGATGATCGGTCTAGCTCGATCGCAGGTATGTACGGTCAATCTGGTGATGACTCATCTGGTTCACAAGAAGAACAAGCTAGTGAAGGTTCTGGTGTGATCTACAAAAAATCGGGTGACACAGCTTACGTAGTTACAAATAACCACGTTATCTCTGGTGCTGATAGAGTTGAAACCTTAATGAGCGATGGTCATAAACTTAAGACAGAAGTTGTTGGTCATGATGCAGTTAGTGACCTGGCTGTTTTAAAAATTGATGCTAAATATGTGAAGCAAGTGGCCTCATTCGGTGATTCTGATAAGATCAGCGTGGGTGAGACTGCCTTGGCTATCGGTTCACCACTAGGTTCTGATTATGCTACATCACTTACACAAGGAATCATTTCGGCTAAGAAACGGACGATCGATGTGACAAATAGTTCTGGTGTTGCAACCGGACAAGCAACTGTTATTCAAACGGATGCAGCAATCAATCCGGGTAACTCTGGTGGTCCATTGATCAATATCGGCGGCCAGGTGATCGGTATCAATTCGATGAAACTTTCTAGTGCAGGTTCATCGGAAGCTTCAGTTGAAGGAATGGGCTTTGCTATTCCAAGTAATGAAGTTGTTGAGATCGTCAACCAGCTGGCAGAGAACGGTAAAGTTAGTCGGCCAGCATTAGGGATCTCCTTACTTGATTTAGATTATATTTCCGCTTCGGATCGGCAAAAGACATTGAAATTACCAGACAGTGTTACAAGTGGGATCGTAGTAATGAAAGTTAACTCTGATTCACCACTGAAAGATGCAGGGATCAAGAAATATGATGTGATCACTGGACTAGGTGATAAGAAGGTTAAAGATATCGTGAGTCTGCGTGAGGCACTGTATGAGCATAAGATCGGTGATGAAGTCAAAGTGAAGTACTATCACGATGGCAAAGAAAAATCGACTAATGTGAAGTTGAGTTTGGAAGCAAATGATTCAAATACGTCAGCTGCATCAAATGAAAGATAGTGAGTGGCTCAAGCAATCTAGATAGAGACGACTCTACTAAAAAATAAAGAGTGAAAGCACTAAATTAAACTCGTTTTATGTAAATTCATAAAACGGGTTTTTTCTTTTGGCTTGCGGCTTTTTAGCTGGCAAATAAGTGTTTGTTTTCAAAAGTATATTTTGGACCAATTATAATGTATCCGTTATATTTAATTGACTTATCAACAATTCAGATAATATACCTGTTAATAACTTTTGTAATTATGGGGAAAAAATGTAAAAATTAGGTATGGATTTGCACAAAAAAGATGAAAAATATGTGCACATGTTATCCACAAGCTTGGGGATAGTTGTTGATAACTCCTGGTTTTTAAATTTTTATAAAGCGTTTTTATTGCTATAAATAAAGGTGTATTAAATTATTTTATAAAAAATATAAACTGTGTCTATATGTTAATAACTGTGGATAAGTTGAAAAAATGGAAAACAATAAATATAGTGACGAAAATAAGTTCGTACCAAGATATTGTGATTAACCCTGTGGATACTGTGGATAACTTTG
>DXAP01000026.1 GCA_019116985.1 Candidatus Ligilactobacillus excrementavium
CAAATCTTTACTTTAGCAAGCTTGATAAGATTTTTGAAATATCTTTTAAGATTTTTATGATAGTTGCTGATATCGTAAGATTTATTAAGATTTCGTTCTTATCAGGCTTTTTATAATGCTTACCTTTCAACTTTTTCCTATAACTATCATTATACGCTTGTACGTGTATAATACAAGAATTTTACTACCTTTTTTCAAAAAAATAATCACAGACCGTTAAGCCTGTACCATTGATTTAATAGTAAATCTTTTAACCAATCTGCAAATAGTTTTTATTTACGATTCCCATTCTTTTGAGCTAGATAGTTAACAAAATATCCAATCAGATAACTAAGATATTGTAGTGTGTCACTGCTCTTAACGATACGATAACGTCCAGTATTTCTTGTGCGTCCGTTAGACACACCATTAGTTACTTTCAGCCGTTGACCCCCCCACACGAATATAGTTAATGTTACTAATACTGTTTAAACGTGCTAATTTAAACGTTGTCATGTGATATCTAGCAGCGATCGTGCTTAGACTATCACCATAACGAACAGTATAATAATTGTCCGTCTGTTTTACCGGATGACTTGACTGATTACTTTTGATCAAAATTTCAGCATCTGATTTGTTCAAACAGCTCATAATGCCACCGAGCAATACCTTATTTCCCGATACTTGAATAACATTATACGATTTGCCATGTACCCATTTTGGAATGCCAGCGCCAGTGCTCCAACGTTTAGCCGAGAAGTTAACTTTTACCATATCGCCAACTTTAATGTTAGACTTCTTGGCCTTGTTAGCGTTCAAGCCATCTTTAACAGATTGTGGCTGTTTCTTGTCGTTACCTTTAGGGTTGGAAACTACACCACCAGTTGTCGGTTACTTGTAACCTTTATATCCAGCTTTGGTCAGTCCAGTTAAATCAACGTTCCCATTTAGTCCACCAGCACGATATGTTGATGTAAATTGAAAGATGTTGACATTGTTGTGGCTTGGAAACATGCCATAATATGGCACTTCTCTGAGTTGATAGTCGGGATATTCTGCCAGCCACAACGGATAACTGTAAGAAATTTGTTGCAAATTAAATCTACCACTAGCATAGCTCTTGGACGTATAAAGCAAAGGAGTATAGCCGGCTTTATTAATACGATTCAAGGTGTACATAATAGAGTTTGTGTTTGGTGTTCCAGATTCAACGTCTAAAGCAACAAATGATCCTTTAGTTGTTTGTACACGTGGCAAGTAATAATTCAGCATTTAATTAGCTTGCCAGTTATTGCTGAACTCACTGTAAATATACGTGTGAGCTCGTTTACCTTGTGCAATAGTTGAAGCAACTTGTGGTCGATACGTTGACTGTATAACAAAACGACCACGATAATAGCCACCAATTTGACTAATGGGAAACTTATCACTTGGTCTACCAATTTGTGCTGTGTTAACTTAATAAACTGATAAGTCAGTGCCCTGTTTCCGTGTACCCTCAGCTTGTACCTGATTGGTATTTCCAGCGTATAAAAATAGACCAGCCATAACAGCTAGTCCAGTTATTACTTTCTTATTCAATTATTTCACTTCCTTGTCGGTAGGTGCTACCAAGATACCCAATGCCGTTAATAACGACACAACCGCACTGATACACCTGAAATACTTGTCAACGTCTAGGAACGCCTAACGCGCTTAAAAAGCCAGTAATTGCTGCAATAATGTCACCTGATAATGTTAGCCAAGCGCCAGCGCTGTGCTTGTTGAAATTAATTTTCACTATTCTGCCCTCCATTTATAAAACAAGTTATATACTACATTTCGTGATAAATAAGCAAAAATAACTTATTTTTAATGTAAATTACTATTTTTTGTAGTCAGATACTACATTTAGTTGTATTATTTAATCAAGATATTAAAGAAGAGCGTTTTCAATATGATTGCTAATCGTATTAAAGAATTAAGGATCTTAAAGAAAATAAGTCAAAGCGAGCTCGCCAAAACTTACAAGTATCTCAGCAAAATATTGGTGTTTGGGAAGTCGGGCGCACTGAACCTAGCATTGAATTTACAAATAAAATGGCAGATTATTTTAATGTGTCTACTGATTATCTACTCGGCAAGACGAACGTTAAAGCCTCTCATTCTGAAGATGATGAAAAAGATCTTAAAGAATTTCTTGATCAAAATCTCGAAGCTGGTATGCGCTATGATGATCAAGAAATAACTGAGGAAGATAAAGAACGTTTAAAAATTACTTTGACACAAATATTCTGGAAACATCATAATGATATGTAATAGAGGTTGAATATATGAGGTGTGATTTAATTATCGAGGGTCTCCATCAGTCTGCTAATACATACGACCCGTTTAAGATATGCGAATCTCTGGACGTGTTGCTTGAATATGTAGACATAGAAAACCCTTTAGGGGATACAATTTACTTACATCAAAAGCCTATAATTATGTTAGCTAAAAAAATAAAGCACTCACCTCAATCATATTTTGTTTGTGCTCATGAGCTCGGTCATATTGTTAATCAGTTAATCATCAAGGTGTGCAAGGATATTATACATTGAGTACAATAACCCACGACCAAATGGAAGTAGAATCAAGTAAATTTGCGATGGAACTGTGTAAAAGTCTTTTTATAGAAAATAATGGTTAGCAGGCTAGAAAATATTTATGAGTTGAAACATGAATCTGGCGTTGAGAAGATTTAGCCGACTATTTTTTTAAAACAAGTCCTGCCCTCATGGATATTAAAATCTGATGAATAATTAATTGGGGAGTAAAAAGAATGTCAAAAATATGTGCTAATTGTGATAAGTCGTTAGGATTCTTAGATTCGACGATAACCACAACCGATAAACAAATAATTGGCGAAGAGTGTTACTCTAAAGTTTTTGAAGGCGGAGTTGCAGCCCAAACTACTTGGGAAATGAACCATACATTTTCTGATTTTAAAGAGATTTACGATCAAGGTAATAAAGTTAATCCTAAACAGATAAATCAATCAGAAAAAGAAGAAAAACAAAATAAAAAGCCTGCTAGGAACATCGTTGAGGAACATGAAAATACCAAAGCACGAGAAAAAACAAACCAAACAAAATACTTTAGAATGCCCAAATTGTGGGGATAGTAACATTACTTTTGCTGGGAATAAAAGGAAAAGTTTCTCAGTAGGCAAAGCTGTTGGTGGTGCTGTGCTTACTGGTGGAATCGGTACATTAGCAGGATTTGCTGGTAAAAAAGGTAAGAAAAATAAATTTGTCTGCATGAGCTGTGGCAAAGAATTCATAAAATAAAAATCATAAACTTTTGTCCAGCTCACGTGGACAATAAAATACTGAAATATTTAGGTTTAGGAGGAATTAATTATGTCGATTTTTTCAGGAGAATGCGCTGTTTGCGGTAATAAAATACACGCATATGAAACAAGGAATAATACTAAAGATCATCACAAAATTTGTTTGAATTGCACAAATTTAGTTTTAAGTGGAAAAGATTCTAGCAAAATGATGTGGATTGGTAACCATACTTTAGAAGAATTTAAAGCTGCTTTTGATAGAGTACCAACTAATTCCCAAACAATGACTAATGAAGAGAAAGAAGAAATTATACAAGCATTTAAAGATCATAATGCTAGAGTATATAATTCCTTTTTGGTTGATGAAATCAATAAACGTTGTCTTTTGTATTCATTAAATCACGAATCGTTCTTTCTGTTTAATTTTGACGAAATCGTTGGATACAGGCCTTTAGAAAAGGAACACGAAGAAAAGAAAAAACATGGTATTGCTAGAGCTGCTACTGGTGGGGTATTATTTGGCGGTGCTGGTGCTTTAGTTGGAGCAGTTACTGGAGGAAAACATTTCAATTATCTCGATAAATTAGGCATTTCTCTCAGCTTAACACATGGCAGATCAGCTGAGATTTTGCTTATTAGAAAATCTACTACTGATCAAGGGAAAGTTGAAACTGCTTATGGGAAATTTGGAAATCTTTGTTCAATGCTAGATAGTATTATTGCAGAAAATTCTAAGAATAAGCAATCAGGAAGAGAAGACACAACTGATCAAATTAGAAAGCTTAAGTCATTATTTGATGATGGAATACTCACACAAGATGAGTTTAACGCTAAGAAAAAACAGATACTCGTATCTAACCAATAAACGTCTTTGGGAGAATTAAAATGAAGAAATCACTTTTAACTGGAATGTCAACATTACTTATTAGCTTAGCTCTAGTAGGTTGTTCTAATAACTCAAATAGCAAAAGTAAAGATCCTTCTAGCAAAGACGCTAAAAGTGAAAAAATAGCAAGCTCTAAGAAAAAAGCAGAAAGCGAGTCTAAAAAGAAAGCTGAATCAAAAAGTAAGGCTAAGACTGCAAGTGCTGCAAGCCAAAAATCAACTCAAGCCATTTCAAGTATCCAACAACAAAACCAAGGACCCGATTTCAGTTTATCTCTAACTGACTTTGTTAATAAATATGGCATGAGCCCTGCAGCATATCGCATTACTAAAATGGGAATGAGTGAGAAACAAGCTTTATATGCTACACCGGATTATCAACAAAGTTCTGGAGAAATTCAAAAAGAAAATCAATATAAAAATGAGCAAGGAAATTCAGTTGATTCAAACACTCAAAATGATACAACAAGTGGTCAACGGTCTGTCATAGATGATAATAACGATGGAGTTCCTGATGGTATGGATCCAGATGAATATGCTCAAGATGAAGGATATGATAGTTATGACGATATGCCCCAATATGAAAAAGGCATGTCTGGAGGGAATGCTGAAAAGTTTCAAGATGCCGTTGATCATGGTTGGATAGATGAAAATGGTAATCCAGGAGAAAATTACGATGATTATCAATAAGTACATTTTCTACTGACCAAAGTAAGGATGTCCCGATTCAGGTAGAAGATAAGGACATATTAACTAGTCAACTAACAGAACTTAAAAAATTGGCAGGTTGATAGGATCATTACTTAAGAAGAATTTGAAGCTAAGAAGAAACAACTGCTGAGGATATAAAATCGATTTCGAAAAATAAGAAAGTAGGTGCTCTTTTGGAAGAATACTTAAATGTAGAATTAATATTACCTCCTGATAACGATAATTTGGGGATTTCCTCCCCCCTGTTAATTGTCGCTTCGGATGGCAAAAGATATTATTTAAAAAACTACAAAGTTAAACAAGACGGTAACGAGTACACACTAGATGCCGCTTTTTTTCAAGAAAGTTTAGCTTATAAACTAGCTGAATTTCTTAACATACCTTCGCCAAGCTGTGCAACCATTTATATTGACGAACAAACACTAAATTCATTCCCGGACCTTCGTTTTAAAAATAAATTTACATCTGGAATTTATTTGGCTAGTGAATATGTAGAGAACAGTTCCAACGATTTAAATACCTTATATCAATTAATGTTTACCAGTAACCAACCCTACTTCAAAAGAAAAGTAAAAAACTTTTTTGATTTAATAGAAAATAAAGACGATTTATCTAAAATACTATATTTTGATATATTAACTATGAATGCAGACCGTTTTACAAATTTAGGAAACTTAATATTTCAAAATCAAGAGGACAGGAAAAAAACTATTTCAATTGACTATGGTTTCTGTTTTTTTAACCCCTTCTGGGACATACCATTAAGTGGCCAAATGCAAAAGATAAAATGTCTGCAAAATGAAAAAGATGGCCAGGATAGAGCCTGGGAAACAATCCAACAATTTTATAGCTGGTCTTCACAACATAATCAGACAAAGTATGCGTTAGGTTTAACTTTCCAATTCCTAAATAAAAATATATACTTTAATAAAGGAAATCCGTTTAAAGAAATTCACGAAGCAGCTATGACATTAACTCCATCTATTATAACTTCAATGTTAAATGAAATTCCAGATGAATGGGTTGTAGGTGGAGATCAGCAACGTCAAGCTTACTTATTCTTTCTTCAAAAACAATTAGCAAATATGACTGAAGTTCTAGACTTAATGAACAATAATAAAATGTTTTCCAACAACACTCAAGGAGGGCTTTTAAAGTGGGAAAAAGAACAATCTATGAGTACGCAATAATTTCTTATGTTCCTAATTTAATACGCTATGAAAAAATCAACATTGGCGCACTTTTACTCAATAAAAACCAACAAATTGTAACATATTCTTTAATACCTTCATGGAGTAAAGGAAAAGGTATTATTACTAAACAAAACGAAAAAGATTTATTTAAAGAGACTCTTTCTTATCTTAATTTTCTATTTAAGGGACTATACAATAATCAAAGCAATATAAATGTCTTTCATAATTCCCCTATTGTTGATGGTTTGCCCAAAAATGTACGCATTTCCAGTCTAACACAGGGTGCAAGTGCAAACATAGATTTGGTATTCAACAGTATAATTGACACTTATGTTGGAAATGAGTATTTTAAAACACAATCAAAATCCGAATCAATAGCTAAATTGAAAGTCAACAACTTCTTTGTTCAAAATAATTTTGTCAATAATAAAATTGTAAGAGGTCCAAAAATAAAGCCAAGTAATAGCACTATATATCGTTATGAAGTTGACTATGCTTTTTTAGACTCTTCAAATTTAAGTCTAATAAATACAATGCCGTCTAATTCGGAAACTCTTCAAAATTGGTATGAAAAAATGTCTTTATTTAGTAATCGGTTCGCTAAAGATGGTAAGTTAATAATACTTCATGATCAAAAAGAATTGGCAGAAGAAAAAATAAATATAATTACAGATTTAAAACAGCATGACGACAGGGTTATAACCTTTAATACTGACAATAAAGAATTTTCACGGTTTAAAGATTATTCTAAAGAGATCATTGGGAGTTCAAACAAAGAAGAAGTGCTTCAAGCAATAGAAAAATACAATAAAACAGCATAATAATTTTTAACAACTACCCGCTCTTTGCGGGTTTTAATTAAGCCTCAAAAGGAACTTATATTCTACAAATTTAATCTATACCTTGGTATGGATCCAGTTACAAATAAGAAGATAACTACTACTAGACGTGGCTTTAAAACGTCAAGTGAAGCAAAAGCTGCAATCAGAAAACTACAGACAGAGTTCGCAGAAAAAGGATGGAAATCATCTAATTCCACCGACATTAAAACTTTTCAACAGCTTTTCGATGCCTGGTTTGAAAACTACCAGCTATCGGTCAAACAATCAACTGCGACAGATACTTGGTGGGTATATAAGAGGTATATAAAACCGAGATTTGGAAAAGTTAATATTCAACTGATCAATGTCGTGTTTTGTCAAAAAGCAGTCAACTATTGGTATAAAAACTACCGTGAAGGCAGACATATTAAAAATACAGTTAGCCAAATATTACGGTATGGTATCTCCCTAGAGATTATAAAAGACAATCCTATGTCCAAGGTAACATTACCTCGTCCCTTACCTAAACGAGACAATAAAGATAATTTTTACTCAGGCAAAGAATTAAGTTATTTTTTAGGATGTCTTGATGACCTTGGTGATCTAAGATACATTTCATTCTTTCATCTTTTAGCGTATACGGGTGTTAGAAAAAGTGAAGCTTTGTCATTGCAATGGAAAGACTTCAATTTTAAGAATAACACGTTAAGCATTTCTAAAACACTATATTATGATGCACGCTTGAAAAAGGTTATTGTGCAAACGCCTAAGACAAAAACATCAAACAGAACTTTAGACTTAGACCCCAAGACTGCTGAAATCATGCAAGCTTGGCGTGCAGACCAACAAAAAAGATTCATCAAAATTGGAGTTAATGTTTTTAATTCAAAACAGTATGTTTTTACTCAAGACAATAGCAACAAGCTGTTAGTTCCTAATAGCGTTAATGATTGGCTAAGATGGATTTATAAAAAGTATCCACAGAAAAAAATAACCGTCCATGGATTTAGACACACACATGCTAGTTTGCTTTTTGAGGCAGGTGCAACGATCAAGGAAGTTCAGGAACGTTTAGGACATTCAAACTCAAAAACCACTCTCGACATTTATACTCATGTGGTTAAAGAGAAGAAGAAAGAAACTGCTTTAAAGTTTGCCCAATTCATGGACAATTTCTAAGAAAAAAGTAAATGGCGTTCAAAATGGCGTTCAATTGATATTTTGAGCAAAATAAAAAAGCCCCAACCGTTGGTGTTTCAACGTTTAGAGCTTTAAATTATTATTTAACCCACAGACCCTTCCATTTGATAATTGATCAAACGGTTCAATTCAACTGCATATTCCATGGGCAATTCCTTAGTAAAGGGTTCCACAAACCCCATAATGATCATTTCAGTCGCTTTTTCTTCAGAAATTCCCCGACTCATCAGGTAATAAAGCTGTTCCTCAGAGATTTTAGAAACTTTGGCTTCATGTTCCATCGAGACATTACCATTTAAGATCTCATTAAATGGGATGGTGTCACTGGTCGATTTTTCATCCATAATGATGGTATCACACTCAACGTGGGCAAATGAACCATCACTGGGACGATCAAACCTGACCTCACCTCGGTAGTCCACGCTCCCGCCATCCTTGCACAGTGACTTGGAAACGATCGAAGACGAAGTATTTTTGGCATGGTGGATCATTCTTGCCCCTGTGTCAGAACGAATATCCTTACCCGCAAATGCGATCGAAAGCATTGTCCCACGTGCACCTTGCCCATCTAAGTACACACTAGGATATTTCATCGTCACTTTAGAACCTAAATTACCATCGACCCATTCCATAGTCGAGTTTTCTAACGCTTGAGCACGTTTAGTTTCCAGACTATAAACATTATCTGACCAATTTTGAATCGTCGTATAACGACAATAAGCATTCGGTAAAACATTAACTTCAACGACGGCAGCGTGCAGACTATCTTGTGAATAGTTTGGTGCGGTACAACCTTCAACATAATTGACACTGGCACCTTCATCCACAATAATCAAAGTCCGTTCAAATTGACCTGAATTACCTGCGTTGATTCGGAAATAACTTTGGATCGGGGTCGTAACTCTGACACCCTTTGGCACATAGATAAATGTTCCACCTGACCAGACGGCCGAATTTAAAGCTGCTAATTTGTTATCAGATGGCGGCACTAATTTGCCAAAATATTTCTTGACCAATTCTGGATATTCTTGTACCGCAGAATCAGTATCCATAAAGACTATCCCCGTTTTTTCAAACTGTTTTTGCATATTATGATACACAACTTCTGATTCGTATTGAGCTGAAGAACCCGCCAAATATTCTCGTTCCGCTTGGGGTACACCTAACCGATCGAAGGTCTTTTTGATATCTTCTGGCACATCGTCCCAACTACGAGCAACTTTATCAGAATCTCGTCTAAAGTAGTTGATTTTGTCTAGATCGATACCGGACAGATCTGGTCCAAATTTGGGCATCGGTAATTTTTTATAGATCTCGTATGACTTCAAGCGGAAATCAAGCATCCACTGTGGTTCGTTTTTAGCAGCGGAGATCTCACGAACGATATCTTCCGTTAAACCTTCGCCAGTCGTATAAATCGGTTCAATATCATCTTTAAAACCATATTTATACTCCCCACCTACATCAGGTACTGTATTAGTCATTGCTCTCACTCTCCTCTATTGCTTGATATGCGGCTTTCCAAGCCAAAGTCGCACACTTGATCCGAGCTGGAAATTGCGCCACGCTTTGTAAAATCGACGCCTCTCCTAATAGTTTGGTTTGATCTGGGACATCTTTTCCCATGACCATATCAGAAAAACCTAAAACCATTTGTTCAACTTCTGCAGTAGTTTTCCCTTTGATCTGATCAGTCATCATCGAAGCCGAAGCCTGTGAGATCGTACAACCAGTACCCGTATAGGCCGCATCGATCACAGTATTATCTGCGATTTTTAATTGGACCGTTAAAACGTCACCGCAAGTGGGATTACGTAATTCCAATTCATGATCAGCCTGGTCTAATTCATGATTATTATGCGGATGTTTGGCATGATCCATAATCACTTGTCGATATAAATTACTTAATTTAGAAAGAGCCATTCAAAAAGAACTCCTTTGCGTCTAAAACTGCTTTGACCAACAGATCTGCATCTGTCTGAGTATTATACAAATAAAAACTAGCCCGCGCTGTAGCACTCACACCCAAATATTTCATCAAAGGTTGAGCACAATGATGTCCTGCTCTAACAGCTACACCATCCATATCTAAAGCACTAGCTAAATCATGCGGATGGACACCAGTTAAATTAAAAGAAAGTACCCCTGTTCGTTGCTGTGGGTCTTTTGGGCCATATATCTCAATACCAGGAATAGCGGCAAGTTGTGGTAAAACATACTCGACCAATCGCCTTTCATGTTTCATAATTTTATCTGATCCGATCTGATTTAAATAATCGATCGCTGCACCTAAACCGATCACACCAGCGATATTTTGTGTCCCGCCTTCAAATTTATACGGTGGGTCTTTAAAATCTGTCTGATATAAGCCGACATTTGAGATCATTTCCCCGCCAAATTCTAAGGGTGGCATTTCATTGAGTAATTCTTTTTTCCCCCATAAAATACCACACCCTGTTGGGCCTAGCATTTTATGGCCTGAAAAAGCATAAAAATCAACATCTAATTCTTTTACATCAACTGGCATATGAGGGGCCGCCTGAGCACCATCAACGACCATGATCGCGCCATGCTGATGTGCTAAGCGTGCGACCTGTTTGATCGGGTTGACCACACCCAAAACATTTGAAGCATGACACAAAGAAACGATAGCTGTTTTATCAGTGATGACCTGTTCGGCATTCTTTAAATCAAGTTGTCCGTCGACAGTCAACCTAATATACTTTAACTTGGCACCCGTTTGTATTGCTAATTGTTGCCAGGGAACCAAATTACTATGGTGTTCCATGTAAGAAACTACGATCTCATCACCCGCATGCAAATAAGTACGTCCATAACTAGCTGCAACCCAATTCAATGCCTCCGTTGTTCCTTTGGTATACACAACTTCTTGTGGGTCATTAGCACCAATGAAGTCAGCAACTTTTTGTCTGACTCCTTCAAATTGTTCAGTTGCTCGTTGTGCAAGTGTATGCACACCACGATGAACATTTGCATTGTCATGCTCATAATAGTTTCTGATAGCGTCTAGGACCTGTCGTGGCTTTTGGGTGGTAGCCGCATTGTCTAAGTACACTAACTTTTCATCATTTACGATCTCCTGCAAAATTGGAAAGTCATTTAACAAATTATTCATCTTGTTGTCCATTGACTAACTTCCTCTCGATCATATCTGCTAGGATCTGTCGTACTTCTTTTGAAGGTAATGCAGATAAAACTGGTCCTAAAAAACCACGGATAACTAAACGTTCAGCGGTCTTTTTATCCAACCCACGGCTCATCAAATAATACATTTTTTGTTCATCAACACGTCCAACACTAGCAGCATGTCCAGCAACCACATCATTGTCATCGATCAACAAAATCGGGTTAGCATCACCACGTGCTTTAGTCGAGAGCATCAGCACCCGACTTTCTTGCTGGGCTTCCGCACCACGCGCCCCGTGGACGATATGCCCGATCCCGTTAAAAATCAAGCTAGAACGTGCCAAGATCACACCGTGTTGTAAGATATTGCCCAATGAGTGCTTACCATAATTAGTAACTCGGGTATCGATCCCTTGGACCTGATCACCAGTGGAGATCGCCACGACTTTAACCTCGGCGTGCGAACCTTCGCCCACTAACTCAGAATCAAAATCACCCACTATATTGCAATCATTCATCATACCCATTGACCAGTCGATCCGTGCATTACGTTTAAGATACCCCCGTCGATTCAAATAAGCAGTTGTGTTTTCACCTAGACGATCAACGCTGGCAAATTTAATATGGCTATCAGGTTCTGCGATCACCTCTTCAATAATATTTGCAGGACCAGCTTTTGTGCCTATGGTTCCAGTGTTTTCCAAATAGGATAATTCACTGCCCGAATCAGCGATCAACAACAAATGGTGAACATAGTCTTGTGGCACACGCGCATCTTGAAAGAAATAAGAAGTCAATGGTTGTTTTAAAACCACGTTTTTGGGTACATAAATCAATAATCCACTTGTCAAATGAGCAACATGTTCCGCATTTAGACGATTTTCAGTCGGTTTTGTAGCTTCAGTCATAAAATACTTTTTGATCAGCTCAGGGTGTTGTTGTAAAGCAGTTTGCCAATCACAAACGATCACACCTTTTTCTTCAAATTCGGCCGGTAATTCATGTTGAATAATTTTGGAACCAACTTGTACCACATTGGCTTGTATTGTTGCAAGATCTTCATTATTTAATTCATGATCTCCGACCGACAATTTGCGCATGACATTGATCGGCCAAGAGTGATATTTGATTTTTTGGAAATTTGGCAAAGCAAGATCTGCTACTTCCTGTTGGGCTTCATATCGCAATTTAGTAAACCATTCGGGTTCATTTGTCAGTTGGGCATACTTTTTTATATCTTGATCAGTTTGTGTTTGAACTGTCATCTAGTACACCTCCCTATTCTTCGTCCACTAATTTAACGTCTAAGCCAAGTTCATCTCGCAAACCAGCATAACCCTCATCTTCAAGTTTAACAGCCAAATCTGCATCCCCAGATTTAACGATCTTGCCACCCATCATGACATGGACTACATCTGGTTTAATGTAATTTAACAAACGCTGATAATGAGTAATGATCAGTGAGCCAAACTCTGGTCCACGCATTTCATTAACACCACGAGAAACGACCTTTAAAGCATCAATATCAAGTCCAGAATCGATCTCATCTAAAATCGCAAATTTTGGTTCGATCATCATCAACTGTAAGATCTCGTTCCGCTTCTTTTCACCACCAGAAAAACCTTCATTCAAATACCGTTCGGACATTTCTTCTGTCATATCCAAAGTTTTTAAAGTCTGGTCTAATTTTTGTAAAAATTCTGGGATGGACATTTGATCATCTTCTAAACGACGTGAATTGATAGCTGCCCGAATAAATTCAGCATTTGTGATACCTGGGATCTCAGCGGGATACTGCATCGCTAAAAATAATCCCGCACGCGCACGTTGATCGACTGGCAAATCAACAATACTTTGCTCATTGATTAAAATGTCACCTTCTAAGATCTCATAGTTCGGGTTGCCCATGATCGATTCAGACAAAGTCGACTTACCAGTTCCATTTGGCCCCATAATAGCGTGGATCTCCCCTGTTGACATTTTTAAATTAACACCTGTCAGGATCTCTTTTTTTTCTTCTTTTGCTTTAACATGTAAATTTTTAACTTCTAAAGTTGACATAGCGATTCTCCTTTGAGTTCATGTTAAGTTCTTCTCATTCATTTTAATCCAAATGAGAATCGTTTTCAATTAGGGGAAATAACTTATTTTGCCCAGTTTTTTTCGTATACTTCTTCCTTAAATCCACAAGTTAACTTGTCTCCTTCAACCATTAAAGGCCGTTTTATCAACTTTCCATCCTGCGAAAGCAATTCAGCAGCTTTTTGAACTGTCATCTCAGGTAATTTCTCTTTTAAATTTTGCTGGCGATAGTGTTGACCGCTAGTATTGAAAAAATAACGTAAAGGTTGTGAAGAATTACTCATCCACTTCAGCAAGTCTTCTTTAGCAGGAGGTTGTTCTACTAAGTCTTGCGAATCATACTGAACTCCGTGTGCATCTAGCCATTTTTTAGCTTTTTTACAGGTTGAACATTTAGAATAACAATAAAACTTCTTCATTTAAGCCAACTCCTAGTATTATTAAAAATCATAATTATTAAACTTCCATCATCAGTATGGATTAGATTTTAAAAAAACACAAGGTTTTGCTAAAATGCTTCTTTTTCTATTAAATTTGACAATTCAAGAGGCTGGCACAAATAGCTGTCCAATCTAAAAGGGCCGTCGATCTCTCCCATTAAATTGGGTTAAATCGACGGCCCTTAAACGTGTTCCAAAATCACTTAAGACTTTGGAGGGTTTTAATAACATTTAGTTTATCGTAACTATACATTTTAAATAAGTTACCTAAATTCTTCATTGTTGCTAAACATATAACTCTTGTAATGGTATCTCATTGACATGATCAATCCGATCCCGATCATATTTCCAATCAAAGCAGAACCACCTTGACTAACAAATGGTAACGGAATACCTGTTAATGGTAGCAAACCAATACTCATACCGATATTTTCAAAAACGTGGAACAAGATCATCATGATCACACCTGTTGAAATATAGGCATAAAATTCATTTTTTGTATCAAATGTAACTTGGATCATTTGGAAAATCAGCAATAAATAGATAAAAATCAGTACACAAGCCCCAACGAAGCCAAAGTTTTCACCGATCACTGAGAAGATCATGTCAGACTCACGCACCGGTACATATACTTTAGAAACGTTGAACCCCTTACCTAGTAACTGACCAGAACCGATTGCTTTCATACTTTGCCATAGCTGATAGGCACTTGATGATGTATTAGCTGAGGGGTCAAGCCAAGAATCAATACGTTTAAACTGATAATCTTTAAAACCTAATGATAGTAGTAAACTACGGTCATAAACAACAAAGAAAATTAGTAGACCACCGACTAACATTACGCCCAAAAAAGTTGGTACAATAATTTTCCAGGAAATCCCTGATAGTAAAACAACCCCACCAAAAATCGCAAAGAAAACCAACATTGTACCGAAATCATTTTGTAATTCCAATAAGACAGCAACCGGTAATGTCCAAGCCACCATTTTACCTATCAAACGCCAGTCACCGCGGATCGTATGAACTGGATTTTCACTGTTATGTTGTGTCACGACTCGTCCGAGCATAATAATGTACGCTGGTTTCATTACTTCAGAAGGCTGAAAAGTTAACGGTCCAAAAGAAAACCAACTCTTAGCACCTGTTAGCTGCGCATAAGACCGACTGTATAAAAACAGTACCATGATCAATAAAAAGATCCCAAATCCATATAAGATCGGAGCGACTTTCCACAACTGTTCCGCATCGAATTGCATGATAAAGACCACTAATAGAATTCCTAAGGTGTAGAAAATCGCTTGGGTGATCATTGTCCTAACGATATTTGTCGTGCTCGTATCATTACTAGCTGCAACATATATCGATGCGATCCCGATCACGGCTAATAACAAAACTGACAAGATTATGCCCCAATCGATCCGTGAGTCTGTTTCGTTGTTTCTTCTCAATTTTGTATTCATAATGAACGAATAACGCTCCTTTGTTCGTAAATCAAGTTTAATAGCTTAACTATGATGTAAATGAAATTCACGGATCAAAGTATCGATCGCAGCAGTCTTACTTGTTGTATGTGTTTCTTCTCCATTAGGAAAATGAACTACGTAACGCTTACCATCCTGCTGGATCGTGCCCAAAGATTCCTTGCCTAAAGTCAGTTGGCTAATAACTACTCCGTTGACTTTTTTCTCTTCTTCAATTACCTCAATGTTTTTTTCTTTCTTCACTTTCATTCCTCCATTTAGCCGCAATAGAATCTTCCTCATTTACCCAATCAGTATTGCGAGAAATAGAAAATTTATCTGGTACTGGATCATATCCCCCGCGCACAAAAGGATTGCAGCGTAAGATACGCATTATTGCCATTAATGCCCCTAAGAAAAAACCATGCTTTTCTAATGATTGGATCGCATACGTGGAACACGTCGGATAATACCTGCAACTCGGAGGAAATAAGGGAGAAATCACCTTTTGATATAACTTGATCGGAAAAATCAAAATATTTTTCACAACTATCACCAGCTAATTATTTTAACTCAGTTATCTTTTCAGGATTTTCTAACAAGACTCCGGTACCTTTTGCAACATCTGCCAAAGGAGTCTCAGAGACATGTACCGGAACACCCAATTGGTCTGCAAATAATTGGCTCAAACCATCGATCAATGCACCGCCGCCTGTCAGCATAATACCCTGGTCAACAATATCAGATGCCAATTCAGGTGGGATCTGTCCCAAAAGTGATTTTGTAGAAACAACAATAGCCTCCAATGTATCATGGATAGCTGTTTCAATTTGGTCTGAATCCAAGGTGATCTCCTTAGGTAAACCGTTTACTACATCACGTCCACGTACCTGGATCTCTTCTTTACGATGTCCTGGAACTGCAGTCCCAATTTCAATTTTAACTTTCTCAGCAGTATGTTCACCGATCAATAAGCCAAAATTTTTCCGAATATAGTTAACGATGTCGGTGTTAAGACGGTCACCAGCAACACGCAAAGAATTACTTGCCACAATATCACCAAGGGACAAGATCGCAATGTCACTAGTCCCCCCACCAATATCAACGACCATGTTACCAACTGGTTTAAAAATATCTAAACCGGCTCCCACAGCCGCAACTTTTGGCTCAACATCAACGTGAACCGCTCCGCTACCAGATTTTTCAGCAGCTTGACGAATTGCTTTACTTTCGATATCAGTTGTTCCGGTTGGACAACAGATCAAAATATCTGGCTTAGACATTAGTCCCTTAACATTAAGCTTTTTAATAAAATACGACAGCATCTGTTCAGTCATATCAAAGTCAGCGATCACACCATCTTTTAGTGGACGAACCGCACGAATATTTCCTGGTGTCCGCCCCACCATTTTGTATGCTTCTGAACCAACTGCCAACAAGCGGTCCGTATCTGTATCAATTGCTACAACAGACGGCTCATCAAGTACAATACCTTTGCCTTGAACATTTATCAAGACATTGGCGGTCCCTAAATCAATACCAATATCTTTTGCCATTATTGTTCTCCTTTAAGTTCATTTAAATAAGTCTACTTTTAAACATATCTAAGTTATTATATCAGACTCGCAATTAGATGTATATAGTTGCTGATATATCAACGTTTTCAAAATATTTAAGACTATTAATTTTTTCTGAAATATATTTTCGTAGCCTTTAGAAATAAAAAACGTCCACTATCTACTAGTCGGACGTTAGTTGAAACTAGAAATTAATTTTGAGCTTTTTTCTTCAAATCAATCGTTTTGCCAGTCAAGTCATCAACTCGTTTGATCGAAGCACCCAAAGCAGAAAGTTTTTCATTAAAATGATAATAACCACGGTCTAAATACTTCAGATTTGTGACCTGAGTAATATTCTTAGCGACCAAACCGGCTAAAACAAGTGCTGCTGCAGCTCGAAGGTCAGTTGCTTCAACTTCAGCACCGGTTAAATCATTCGGACCGTACATTACAGCCGAATCACCTTCGACTTTGAAATTAGCATTCATGCGTCGCATCTCTTCTAAATGCATAAAACGGTTTTCAAAGACTGTTTCTGTCATGACACTAGTACCATTGGCCATTAACTGCAAAATACTCATCTGTGGCTGTAAATCTGTCGGAAAACCTGGGTGTGGCAAAGTCTTAACTGTTGTTGGTTTCAAGTTTTCTGGGCCAATTACACGGACACCGTCTTCTTCATCTTGAACAACTACACCCATTTCTTCCAATTTTGAGATCAATGGCTTATTATGCTCGGCAATTGCATCTTTGATCAAAACATTGCCCTTAGTTAAAGCAGCCGCAACCATAAAGGTTCCCGCTTCGATTCGATCTTGAATAATTGCATGCTTAGCACCATGTAATGCTTTCACACCTGTGATCTTAATTGTTTCTGTTCCAGCACCAGTGATTTTAGCACCCATTTGATTTAACACATTAGCTAAATCAACAATTTCTGGTTCACGAGCAACATTGTCGATCACAGTGGTACCCTTAGCTAAGGTAGCAGCCATCATAATGTTTTGTGTAGCTCCTACACTTGGAAAATCTAAGTAGATATTAGCACCGACCAGCCCAGTGGTCGTTGCTTCTATGTACCCGTCGTGTTGTTCAATTTTTGCTCCCAACGCTTCCATACCCTTTAGGTGCAAGTCAATTGGACGTGTACCGATCGCACATCCACCAGGCATGGCAACTTTAGCATGCTTCAAACGGGCCAAAAGTGGACCCAAAACAACGATCGATGCCCTCATTTGTGAGACATACTTAAATGGTGCTTCATATGACAGATCACCAGTCGCATCCAATGTGACAGATTTTTCATCTTCATTAAAGCCGACCTGAACATTTAAAAAGCGAATGACATTATTCATCGTATATACATCAGACAAAATTGGAACGTTTGTTAATTCTGTTCTTCCTGTTTCAGGCAGGATACTTGCGGCTAGAATAGGTAAAACAGCATTTTTAGCGCCTTCAATATCAACAGTACCACGCAACCTTTGACCGCCACGCACGATTATTTTTTCCACAGCTATTCCTCCAATAGTTTACCCAGAGTATATTATAAAAACTTCAAATTATTATTTACTAAATAAATACGAGAGATTGCGAATATTATCAACAAAGCTCAAGAAAAATTCACTACACAAAAAACCAAGAGCAACAGAAAATAAAACAAGAACTAATTTAAACTTTCCTTGCCTTTCTGGTACAATATAGCGATCCAATCTTAAAGATTGTAGTGCAGAAAAAGCTAAGCCAATAAAAATAAAATGACTTATAATAGTTAAGATTGCTTGAAATCCCATCCATTTCATTAAAATCCCTCAAATCAATGTACTAACTGTAATAATAGCATATGAAAAGAATTTTAGGCAACTACAAACGATTGGCTTTAGCATCTTTTTAAACATTTCATAAATTAT
>DXAP01000027.1 GCA_019116985.1 Candidatus Ligilactobacillus excrementavium
ACCGTTAGAAAAAATAGTTGTCGGACAACGTGGCACACATTTTTGTCCTAACTGTCAACAATTAGCAAAATAATTGGCAATGATACTTTTAAAAACAAATTTGTAGAAATTTTGGCAGGTACAAAAAATAAATAGCGACCGGCGAAAGAACTAACTCAGTTACGGCTCATCGCTTAAGAAATGTTTTTTTGAAGTAGCTTTTATGGTAAAATCATTTTGAGTATAAACTAGTAAAAAGATAACTTAGAAACAGATAATTTGACTATAATGAGGTGGAAATCATGATGTGTCCACATTGTCATCATAACAGTTCACGCGTAGTTGATAGCAGACCGGCAGACAATGGTCATGCCATCCGGCGGCGACGCGAATGTGAAAATTGCGGCTACCGTTTTACAACGTTTGAACGGATCGAAGTTACTCCGCTATTAGTAATTAAGAAGGACGGAAACCGAGAGGAATTTGACCGTGACAAAATATTAAGGGGTATCATGCGAGCAGCAGAAAAAAGGCCAGTCGGTATGGACAAGATCACCAGTATTGTAGATGATGTCGAAAGTAAAGTTCGTGCTTTAGGTGGGACCGAAGTTTCTACGCAACTGATCGGAAAGTATGTCATGGATGAGTTAGTTGATGTTGATGACGTAGCCTATATCCGGTTCGCGAGTGTTTATCGTGAATTTAAAGATATGGGATCCTTTGTGAATGAATTGAATGAATTAATGGGCCGTAGTCAAGATAGTGTTCCTAACGATAATAATGAAAATGATTCAGATCAGTGATTATTTAAGAGGGGGGAAACTATGGCAGCTGATAATTTGAGAAACATTTCCCCTAAAGATGGTTTCGTGGTGGTTCAAGAAAGTGCGCCAAGTGATGCACAATTACAAGGATTATTGGATTTGTATGTGCCGATCATGGGTGCAAATGCATACGGTGTTTATGCGCTGTTAAGTCGCTTTGGTAAGCCACATCCCAATTTAGTCAAACGTTCGATGAATAAAGAACTTTTATTGGGGCTATCTGTAGGAATGCGCGACTTTTTGGACGCCAGAGAGAAATTAGAGGCATTAGGCTTATTGCGGACATTTGAAAAAAGTGACCGTCTAGGTAAATTATCTTTATATTTCATTTTACGTCCCTTAGTTGGGAAAAATTTTTTTGATGATGATCTACTGAGTACTTTATTATTAGAAACAGTTGGACAAGGGGCTTTTCGTAAGTTAAAAGAAAAATATTGTCCGCCAAAATTTAAGGTCGACGATTGTGTCGAGGTTACTAAATCATTTTTAGATGTCTTTCCGATCCAGCAAAGTACGTTAATGAAAAATGCAGCTTCAAAGACAGTTCAACCGTTGGACAAACATCAAGAACAATTGATCGATAAAAATGAAACAGACTTGGATCTAAAGTTTTTTCGGCAGTTGTTGGAAAGATCTTTTGTCCCTGAAGAAGAGGCATTCAAGAATATGGATGCTATTTCGACGATCCATCTGTTATACGGCTTAGATGAAATGCAATTAGTGCGTTTATTAGAAGAAGCAGTTGATATCAATACTAATAAGCTCAACATCAATTATTTCAAAATGTTAGCCCATAATTCTTTTGATTATCAGTTAAAGGCAAATAAAAAGTCGTCAGAACAAAGTGGAAAAATCGATGGTCAAACAAATACTGCAGATGATCAGCCGACTAGTTCAGCAGATGCAGCACTGATCGAGTTTTGTCGGACTTTGTCACCAATGGAGTTTTTACAAGCAATTAAAGATGAAACGGGTTCGTTGCTGACTAGTTCTGAAAAGTACATGGTTTCAAATGTAGTTTCACAACGCATTTTACCCAATGAGGTCATTAATGTTTTGATCCATTATATTTTGAGTGACCGTGGCAATGCTAGCATGAATCAAAACTATTTTGAAAAAACGGCTGCTACTTGGTCTAAAAATGGAGTTAAGACTGCTCAACAAGCAATGACAGAAGTACGTAAAGTAGTACAAGAAGGATCTGAGAAGAGAAATAGTTACTCTAACTCTAAGGGGTCGCGTTATCGGAAAAAACGGCCAGTTGTTCAAAAAGAACAACTACCCGATTGGGCCCAAGCGGACTATGAAGCACCTAAAAGTACACAGGAACAGACTACTAAAAAAGCAGACTTGCAAGCCGAGATCAAACGGCGTCTGGCTGAAATCAAGAAAGATAACTAGCTACTATTTAACAGAAACGGGGTGAAAATATGGAAAGTCTTAGTGAAATTTTGGCAGAACAATTACAAGATAGCCATTTAGGCCCAAAATATCAACAATTGATCAATGCTGCTGAAAAAGATCCTGATGTTAAAGCATTTTTGAATGAACATCAGGCTGATTTAACTAAAGATGATATTATCAGAAGTGCAAGTAAGCTATACGAATATGTCAATTTTAAAAATAAGTTGGCCGCTGGAGAAAAAACTTTTATGCCGGGTTACTATCCTTACTTGACGCTTAGTAATCATCATATTGAAGTGACATACACGCCAACAAAAGAATATATAGCTAGACAAAAGCAAAAAGAGATCAAAGACCGTGTTAAGGTGATCAGCTTGCCAAAATCGATCCGTAATGCGGATCTATCTGACTATACTCCAGATGGCCGCGAAGAGATCTTGGATGCTGCTTTGCGTTTTTTTCAGGAATTTCAGCAGTCCCCGCACGAATTTCATAAGGGGTTATACTTGGAAGGAAGTTTTGGTGTGGGTAAGACCTATTTGTTAGGAGCTTTAGCCAATGCTTTAGCTGAAAAAGGCTTTAGCACGACCCTGGTTCATTTTCCTTCATTTGCTGTTAAAATGAAAAGTTCGATCAGTAGTAACTCGACGGGTGAATTGATCGACGCTGTTAAGAAAGCACCGATATTGATGTTAGATGATATTGGGGCTGATCAGATGAGTAGTTGGTTTCGAGATGATGTTTTAGGTGTGATTTTACAATATAGAATGCAAGAAGAGTTGCCGACTTTCTTTAGTTCTAACCTTTCTTTAAAGCAATTAGAAGATGAATATTTGACAGTTAATAGTAGAGGCGAGGCAGAACCATTAAAGGCTAAACGTATTATGGAGCGGATTCGTTTTTTAGCAGATGACTATCATGTAGTTGGCCGTAATAGAAGAAATTAAAATAATTCACAAAAACTCTTGTTACTTGAAGACTTTAGTGTTTTAATATATGTAAATTGTGTGAAAGACATGGACCCATTTTCAGGGAGAGAAGTCGTGACTGAAAGCTTCTCATTTTAACGGTTTACCACTTTCATGAAAAGTCTAATGAAAAGTTAGGCCGGATGGTTTCTGTTAACGACCTTGAAGAAGGAATCTATGCTGTGCGTAGATTTAAATTATGGGTGGAACCACGTCAAAAACGTCCCTGTCGTTAGTTAACGGCAGGGCTTTTTTTATACAAAATTTAGGAGGAAAAATTATGTCACAAATCAACCTTACTTTTCCAGATGGTACTGTTAAACAGTTTGACAGTGGAGTAACTGTTAAAGATGTTGCTGATTCGATCAGTATCAGCTTGGGTAAAAAAGCTGTTGCAGGTAAGTTCAATGACTTGGCAGTTGATCTGCGCCAAGAATTAAAAGAAGATGGTTCGATTCAGATCGTAACTAAAGACTCAGATGATGGTATTAGTGTTTTATGGCAAACTGCTGCTTTAGTTTTAAACAAAGCTTTAGCAGACAAGTATCCAGAAATGAATTTCGGTGAAGCACGTGTCGATGAACATGGTTTTTACTTAGACACTGAAAAGCCTGAACAAACACAAGTTGCAGAAACAGATTTTGATGAACTAACAGCTGCGATGAACCAAATTATTATGGCAAACGATGAGATAGAATTAACTTCGATCAGCCAAGAAGAAGCTGTTCAAAATGCTGGTAATGATCCATATCAAAAAGAATTAGTCAATGAATTTTCTCAAGACGGACAAGTTGCTGTTTACCGTTTAGGTGACTTCGTATCACTTTCCTTCGGACCAGTTTTGCCATCGACTGGTAAGATCAAGATCTTTAAACTTTTGTCAGTTGCTGGCGCATATTGGAAGGGTGCTTCAAGCAATCCAATGTTGCAGCGGGTCTATGGGACTGCATTTTACAAACAAAAAGATCTAGATGCTGAATTAGCCAGAAGACAAGAAGCACATGAACGTGATCACCGCGTGATCGGTAACCAATTGGACATTTTCTTCGTTGATCCTAAGGTCGGTGCTGGATTGCCATATTGGATGCCAAATGGTGCTACGATCAGACGGACATTAGAACGTTACATTATCGATAAGGAATTAGCCGCAGGTTATGAGCATGTTTACACACCTGTTTTAGCAAATGTTGATTTGTATAAACAATCAGGTCACTGGGATCATTACCGTGATGATATGTTCCCGCCAATGGACATGGGCGATGGCGAATTCTTGGAATTGCGTCCGATGAACTGTCCTTCACATGTTCAAGTCTATCAACATCATAAGCGTTCATACCGTGAATTACCTTTGCGTTTAGCTGAATTAGGCATGATGCATCGTTATGAAAAATCCGGTGCTTTAACTGGTCTGCAACGTGTACGTGAAATGACTTTGAACGATGGGCATACTTTTGTTGCTCCAGACCAAATCGAAGAAGAATTTAAGAAGATCTTGGATTTAATGATCGATGTTTATAATGATTTTGATATCCATGATTATCGTTTCCGCTTGAGTTATCGTGACCCACAAAATACTGAAAAGTATTTTGATGATGACGAAATGTGGAATAAATCGCAAAAGATGCTGAAAGCTGCCATGGATGACATGGGCTTGGATTATTATGAAGCGGAAGGTGAAGCTGCTTTCTATGGTCCAAAACTTGATGTTCAAACGCAGACAGCTCTGGGTGGCGAAGAAACATTATCAACGATCCAATTAGACTTCCTATTACCAGAACGTTTTGATTTGAAGTATGTGGGTGCTGATGGTGAAGAACATCGTCCAGTTATGATCCACCGTGGTGTAATTTCAACTATGGAAAGATTTACCGCTTATTTGACAGAAATGTACAAGGGAGCTTTCCCGACATGGCTTGCACCAAAACAAGTTGAGATCATCCCTGTTAAAAATGAATTGCATTTAGATTACGCAAAACAGCTACAAAGCCGTTTGGTAGCACATCATATTCGTTTAGACATTGACGATCGTAATGAAAAGATGGGCTACAAGATCCGCCAAGCTCAGGTCAATAAAGTTCCATATACATTAGTATTAGGTGATCAAGAAGTTGCTGATCAAACAGTGACGGTCAGAAAATATGGTGAAAAAGAAACCGAAACGATGTCATTTGATGAGTTTGTAACAATGTTAAACCATGATATTGAAACATATAGTCGGAAAAATTAGTTGACAAACTACGGGATAGTTGGTACTATATTGTAGTTGAGAAAAAAGCAGAAGCACCCGCTTCTCGCCTAGGGGACAGTGGTCCTCGGGCAGAATTACGAAATAACCTCACTGCGATGTGGGGAGTAGTGGGTGTGTAAAAACACCCACTTTTTTTCTGCTTACTCTTCTGAATTTTTTTGGAGGTGAAATACCATAGCAGTAGACAAGATCGTTAATGATGGTATCCGTGCACGCGAAGTTCGCTTGATCGGTAAAGATGGTAGCCAACTTGGAGTTAAGTCTAAGAAAGATGCTTTAGTTTTGGCTGAACAAGCAGAATTAGATTTAGTTTTAGTTGCACCGAAGGCTAAGCCACCGGTTGCTAAAATCATGGATTACGGTAAATATCGTTTCGAGCTACAAAAGAAACAACGTGAAGCTCGTAAGAAACAAAAAGTCATTAATGTTAAAGAAGTTCGTTTAAGTCCGACGATCGATACGAACGACTTTAATACTAAGGTCAAAAATGCGCGCAAGTTCTTAGGTAAGGGCGATAAGGTGAAAGTATCTATTCGCTTTAGAGGACGTGCGATCACGCATAAAGATATTGGCCGTGAAGTCTTGAATAATTTTGCAGCAGAAACAGAAGATATTGCTTCTGTTCAATCAAAACCAAAAATGGATGGTCGTAGCATGTTCTTAATGCTAGCACCATTAGCCGACAAATAGGCTATTAATTTAGGAGGAAATTGAATTATGCCAAAACAAAAAACACATCGCGCATCTACAAAGCGCTTTAAGAAAACTGCAAACGGTGGTTTGAAACGTGCACATGCTTTCACATCTCACCGTTTCCACGGCAAGACTAAGAAACAACGCCGTCAATTATCTAAGGCAGGCATGGTAGATTCAACAGATATGAAGCGTATCAAGCAAATGATTTCACAAATGAAATAGTCATTTGTTTTTTGGGAATTTACATGCAAAATACTTTTTAGTAATTACTAAAAAGTTTTATTCGCCCTCATTTAAATGAGGGATGATCCAAGAATCAACTTGGATGATTAATAAGGAGGAATTTAAATGTCACGTGTTAAAGGCGGCACAGTTACGCGTCAACGTCGTAAAAAAATGTTAAAATTAGCTAAAGGTTACCGTGGATCAAAGCATACTCAATTTAAGGTAGCTAAGCAACAAGTTATGAAAGGCCAACAATATGCTTTCCGCGATCGTAAGAAGAACAAATCCAACTTCCGTAAGTTGTGGATCGCACGTATTAATGCGGCAGCTCGTACAAATGACATTAGCTATAGTAAATTGATGCATGGTTTGAAGGTTGCTGAAATCGATGTAAACCGCAAGATGCTTGCTGATTTAGCTATTAACGACCCTGAAGGTTTCACTGCAGTGGTTGATCAAGCTAAAGAAGCTTTAGCAAAATAATCTTTTTAGATAACATGAGCTGAGACAAAACATTAGTTTTGCTTCAGCTTTTTTTACATATTAGGCGTGTAACTCGTATGGCTTTGCTGCAGTTGCTATAGCTGTTGTGATAGGAAGTATCTACTTGTCTAGTGAGATGAGATCTTTGAGCAAGGTATAAGCGAGATCAATTTTTATTGTTAAACACGTATAATTAAAAATGCGGGTCAATTATTTGGCCTAATTTTTGCTAAAGATCACTAATTTAATTTATAATTAAGTTATTTAGAAAATAGGAGAGTTAACACATGCTTGCAGATTTTAGGCCAACTTGGATGTTAGAATCGATTTATAATTTAACACCAGCGGAAATTCATGAAAAAAATATTCGGTTGATCTTAACTGATTTAGACAATACTTTGATTGCTTGGAATAACCCGAATGGTACGCCACAGTTACGTGAATGGTTGGCGACGATGGATGAAGCAGGTATACCAGTTGTTGTGGTCACTAATAATAGTGCTAAACGGGCAGCGCGAGCTTTAGAGGAGCTACAGTTGCCTTTTATCTCGCGTGCCTTAAAACCACTGACTCGTGGGATCAACATTGCAAAGCGAGAGTATAAAGTTAGTTCATCGCAGATAGTTTTAGTAGGCGATCAATTATTGACTGATGTTGCTGCAGCTAATAATGCGCATATCAAGAGTATTTTAGTAAAACCGTTGATTCAAACAGATGCTTGGAATACTAAGTTTAATCGAACGGTTGAAAGATCTTTGAAACGTCGCTTGTTGAAAAAAGGATATTTAAAAAGAACATGGGGGCATTCATTGAATGGATGAAAATAACGAAGAATTATATTGTATAGGTTGTGGTGCCAAGATCCAGTGTGATGATCCAACTCAACCAGGATATACGCCAGAATCCGCAATAAAAAAGGGCCTTGAAAGCGAAGAATTGTATTGTCAACGTTGTTTTCGCTTACGCCATTATAATGAAGTCAGCGATGTTTCGTTAACTGATGACGATTTTTTGGCATTGCTCAATCAAATTGGTAGTGCTGATGCTTTGATCGTGAACGTGGTCGATGTTTTTGACTTTAATGGTTCACTGATCCCCGGGATCCATCGTTTTGTTGGAAATAATCCAGTTTTAATGGTAGCCAATAAAGAAGATCTATTACCACGTTCTTTAAAACGACCGAAGCTTAAAGACTGGGTACGTCAACGAGCTAACGCCGAAGGTATCCATCCGGTCGATGTCATTATGACCAGTGCGACTAAACAACATGCATTAAAAGATCTGTTAAAGGCGATCGAAAAATACCGTAAAGGCCGTGATGTCTATGTGGTCGGTGTTACTAATGTCGGGAAATCAACTCTGATCAATCAAATCATCAAGAATAGTACTGGTATGCAAGATCTGATCACGACATCACGCTTTCCAGGGACGACTTTAGACAAAATCGAGATCCCGTTGGACGATGGAAAAATGATCGTTGATACACCAGGTATCATTCATAAAGACCAAATGGCTCATTATCTGTCGGCTAAAGAACTACGTTTATCAACACCGCAAAAGGAAGTTCGTCCTAAGGTTTATCAACTAGCTAGTGGACAAACATTGTTTTTTGGTGGTTTAGCTCGTTTTGATTTGATAGCTGGTCCGGCACAGCGCAACGGGGTCACTGTCTATATGGAAAATAACTTGCAGATCCATCGGACTAAATTAGAAAAGGCCGATGATCTCTTTTCTCGTCATCAGGGTGGATTGCTACAACCACCAACAACTGAAGAGTTAGAACAATTTCCACCGTTAGAACGCTTTGAGTTTAAGATCAGAGAAAAAAGTGATATTGTTTTTGAAGGCTTAGGTTGGGTGACCGTCAAAGAAGGTACGATCGTTGCTGGATATGCACCAAAAGGTGTGGGGGTTTTACGCAGGAAAGCAATGATTTAATAATATGTGAAAATTTTAATGTAGAAATTTCGTCAAGAAAATCTTAGAAAAGAGGAGTGAGTTAATGGCATTACGTGGAAAACAAAAACGTTTTTTAAGAAGCCAGGCACATAACTTACGACCACTTTTTCAAATTGGAAAAGATGGTCTAAGTGAAAATTGGTTGGAAAATGTGAATGCGGCTATTGAAAAACGTGAATTATTGAAAGTTTCGATCTTACAAAATTCATTAGTGGATGAAGATGAAGTTATTGAATTTGTTGAGAGTAATAGTTCGATTCAGGTCGTCCAAAAAATTGGACATGTCCTTGTTTTATATAAAAAATCAAGCGATAAAGATAATCGTGTTCTCTCAACTGAGGTTGAAGCTATTTAGTTTGGGAGGTCAGTAGGTTGGAAATGAGTACAGTTGAGATCCCTAGAGTTAAAGTGATGCCAGAAGTAATGTTTGGCTCACAACGAAAACGGGTCGGTTTAATGGGAGGCACGTTTAATCCGATTCATAATGGTCACTTGGTCGTAGCTGAGCAGGTCGCTAGTCAATTAGGGTTAGATAAAGTGGTGTTTTTGCCGGACAATTTACCACCACACGTGGATCATAAAGAAACTATTTCGGCAAAAGACCGTGTTAATATGGTTCGGTTGGGGATCGCTGATAACGAAAATTTTGAACTGAACACAATGGAAATTGATCGTGGTGGTGTTAGTTACACTTATGATACGATCAAAGAACTGAAGCAAAGACATCCAGAGGCAGATTATTATTTTATTTTGGGTGGAGATATGGTTGAGTACTTACCCAAATGGAATAAGATCGAACAACTAGCTAAAATGGTTAAATTTGTGGGCGTTAAACGAACAGGTGCCAAAATGCAAAGCCAATATCCAATTTTGTGGGTCGATGTGCCCACGATCGATATTAGTTCAACACTGATCCGTTCTAAAGTCAAACAAGGATGTTCGATCAAGTATTTAGTACCAGATCTGGTTGCAGAATATATCAAAAAAGAAGGCTTATATCGTGAAAGAACTTGAATATTTTGGGAAATATTTTCCTGGCACACGGCAAGAATTGATCTCGGCTGTGAAAAAAAGTCTAGGTCGATCTCGTTTTGAACATGTTTTACGTGTTGAAAAAGCTGCGATAAAGTTAGCTGAATTAAATGATGTATCAATAGAGAAAGCCAGTATCGCAGCGTTAACACATGATTATGCTAAAGAGCGCAGTGACAGTGAGTTTAAAGAAACCATTAAAAAGTATTCATTGGATCCTGATTTATTAAATTGGGGAAACTTCATATGGCATGGAGTTGTGGGTGCAAAGATCGTTTCTAATGAATTAAAGATCACTGATCGTGAAATTCTGAATGCGATCGTTCGTCACACGGTCGGTGCGCCTGAAATGACTAAACTTGATCAAATCATATACGTTGCTGATTTCGTTGAAGACGGACGCGATTTTCCGGATGCCCAGGTCGCTAGGAGTTTAGCGTATGCTGATTTAAAAGCGGCTGTTTCGTTTGAAACTAAGCATACATTGCAGTATTTAATGAGTTCTAATAAAACTATTTACCCTACTGCGATTTTGACATACAATGCTTGGGTCGCTGGTCAATAAAAAGCTGATTTTAAAAGGATATCTTAAAGGAGATTATCGATGGATAGTAAAGAATTATTACAAATTATTGTAGAAGCAGCTGATAATAAACGTGCAGAAGATATTACTGCTTTGGACGTTGAAGGTGTTAGCTTATTAGCTGATTATTTCGTCATTATGGATGCTAGTTCACAACGCCAAGTTCAAGCAATTGCAGAAAATGTTGAAGAACAGGTGGAAAAAGCCGGTTATGACGTACAAAATGTCGAAGGTAAGGGTGGCTCAAGTTGGATCTTACTGGATCTAGGCGACATTGTCGTGCATGTTTTCCAGAAAGAAACGCGCGAGTTTTATAATTTAGAGAAATTGTGGGCAGACGCCAAAAAAGTTGATCTAACTGACTGGGTCAAAGAGTAATGATTTATACTACCTTTGCTGAATTGTATGATGAACTGATGGATCCTGAAATGTATCATCGTTGGGTCCAGTATTTTAAACAGCGCGTTCGGCTTGATATGGGACCAGTCTTGGATCTTGGATGCGGATCAGCTGGGTTGACTTTGTTATTAAAACAAGCTGGTTATCAAATGGAAGGGCTTGATCTTTCTGAAGAAATGCTGAGCTTGGCCAGTGAAAAAATGACTGAAGACGAGTCTTTTATACCACTGTATCAAGGTGACATGACCGATTTACGCGCTTTAGGTAAGTATAATGCAGTAGTTAGTACACTGGATTCTTTATGCTATTTAGCAGACGAATCCGAATTACAATTGGTATTTGAACAAGTCTACGCTCATCTAATACCCTCGGGTCATTTTTTATTCGATGTTCATAGTTTGTACCAAGTTGATAAAGTGTTTCCTGATTATATGTATAATTATCAGGATGAAAATGAAGCTTTTTTGTGGCATTCTTATCCGACAGATGTAAAACACGCGGTTGAACATGAACTAACTTTTTTTGTAAAAGAACAAGAAACAGGAAGTTATCATAGGTTGAGTGAATATCATTATGAACGGACTTATCCATTAGAAGTCTATGTTAAGTTATTAAAAAAAGCTGGTTTCGATCGAATTGAAGTTAGCGCTGATTTTGGAAAAAGTTCAGTCAAAAAAAATTCAGTGCGCTGGTTTTTTAGTTGCACTAAATAATTGGATCAATAATGCAAGGAGAGATGAGTATGTCAGGTGTTGTGGGAGTGGTTGCTGAGTATAATCCTTTTCATAATGGGCATTTGTATCAGCTACAACAAATCAGGCACTCATTTCCTGATGATCTGATAATTGTCGCAATGAGTGGCAATTTTTTACAACGAGGCGAACCTGCTTGTTTAGATAAATGGACACGCGCCCGTCAAGCCCTCATAAATGGTGCTGACTTAGTGGTCGAATTGCCGGTGTTGGCTTGTGTACAACCAGCTGATCGTTTTGCAGAAGGTGCAATTTCATTACTGGTTGCTCTTGGAGTCAATAAGTTAGTTTTTGGTGCAGAACATAGTTCGTATGATTTTAAAGATTTTGCTCGTAAAGTGGCTCAAGTGCACGGTGAGTTTCATAAGTATAATGAATCTTATGCACATTCATTTCAAACGGCCGTTACACAGGCGCTAGGTCATCCTGTAGACCAGCCAAATGATTTATTGGGTTTGGCCTACGCTAAGGCAAATTATCGCTTAGGTGAGCCGCTAGCACTTTATCCGATCCAGCGAATAGAAACTTCATATCATGATCAGTCTTTACACCTAGGGAAAAATATTGCCAGTGCTTCGGCCATTCGCAAGAATTTTTTAGAAGTTCCTGCCAGGCCTCAACAGCTTGCACCATATTTGCCACAGAGTTCACTGGATGATCTGATCGCAGGACCATTTCTTTCTTGGACCGATTTTTGGCCATTATTACGTTATCAGATTTTGATCAGTGGTCTAACTGAGTTAAGACAAGTTTATGGTATGACTGAAGGTATCGAATACCGGATCCAAGATCTAACTCAACGATCATCGCTAAACCTTAAATTCGATGAGTGGGTCAAAGAAGTTAAAACAAAACGTTTTACTTATACTCATTTATCACGGTTAGCGGTGGCGATTTTGTTAAATATTTCAAACGAAGAAGTTAATGCATATAACCAACATCCATATATTCGTTTATTAGGATTTGATCTTCAGGGACAAAAACAATTGTCGCGGATTAAAAAAAATTGTTCGCTCCCGATTTATTCACGTATTTCACAAGAAGACAAAAAAGGTCAACTGGCTGTTGATTATCGTGCTGGTAAAATTTATCAGCTTTTTAATGGACGTGAACAGGATCTAAAACGTGCTCCGATAGTATTTTAGTGGGGTGTCAAGGAAAATACGTTGACAAAGATTTTTAAGCACGGTATAATCAAACGTGTTGCATTGGAGGAAAATAGCATGAAGTGGTCGTATAAACAACTGCAGCAGCTCGGTGATGAACCGCTCCAAATCAATGAGACATTTGATTTAGAAAAGAATTTAAAGGCACGTCGAAATGATATTTTGTCGGTTGCTCCGGTTGCTGTTAAAGGCGTTATTGGTGCAGATCGGCTTGGAGCTTATAGTCAGCTGCAGGTCAAGACAAAGGTTACTTTACCTTCGACTAGGTCATTAAACCCAGCTGAGCTCAAGCTTTCTTTTTTGATCAATGAAAATTATGTCGAAGCAAGCAGGACCGATTTTTCGGAGTTTTCGAAGCAAGATCTTGTTTTAGTTTTGGATAATGATTTGCTTGATTTGGAAAAAGTCATAACTGATAATATTTTGTTACAGATTCCCATGCAGGTTTTAACTGATTCAGAAAAGAGCGCCACCGATCCTGCTTTAGCAGGTCGTGATTGGCAGGTCTTGTCTGAAGATCAGTTAAATAAACA